>DNWZ01000573.1 GCA_003506095.1 Planctomycetaceae bacterium
ATGTAACCAAAGAAATTTCAACAAACGTGGCTCCCGCCACTTGCAAACCTCGGACTTCATAGTCGGTACCGATCACCCTCGCCGCGACGAGCGATTCACCACTTCAAAAGCCCCCAATTCGCGGCTGGGGTGCATCGGATGGCTCGCCATTATCCAGGTTGGAAATCGCGAACGAATGCGACCAAGTCAATGTAGCCTGCGCCACAACCGGGAGCAACATCGAGCATTGGCTTTTCGGGCATTGGGGCAGGCGTTGGGATTCCGGCTGTTGCTGGCAAGCTACTGACGCCCGAGATCGCAACCGAGGCTTGCATCATAAGTCCGCGGCGTCTTCGTGTGCACGGCATTGTTATCCGACAATCTGGGATTCTGCAGCGTTGGGGTGGTCGTTACAGTCTATCCGAATTGAGTCCGCCCGGATCAATCATTCAAGCATTTGTCGCGGATCGTGCCAATCCGCACCACATTCGAAGCACTGCATGGCATGACGCGACCGTAAATTTTTGCCGCAGTGCCAACATCGGGGCATGGGTCTGACCTTCGCGTGAACCATTCCGAAGGCGTGGGCAAGTCCGGCCATTCCAAATACCCAGACAGTCATGATCGTGAAAAAGAGGGGAAATACTGTAATAAGCCGCTGCAGCGATGTTAGTTCAAAACGACCGCCAATGTACGCAATGGCAATGCCCGTGATCACTCCGGGAATCACCACGATGTAAACGAACGTTGAGAGGTGAGTATTTCCCATCCATTGCTCAGCGTTGAAGTTGCGTGGCGTTCAGTCGGATAACGAGTCGGGTAACCGCGATCGCGCGAGTGATTTACCACTTCAAAAACGCTAGCTCGCGGTCTCCGTTGCAACCGTTTGTTATGCGATCGAGACTGTCAAAGCACATTTTGCTTTTTGGATTCGATCGATTGCTTGCTCGCGTCAGATGCTTTCGCGGTCGAATTGACCGTCTGAAATAGCATGATTAACGCCGCAGAAGTCATCAACGCTCCCGTAGCGCCGACGAGAAACGTAATTGCCACTGTGTCTGCTCTGCTTGGGAAAAGATGGCCCATAGCGATAAAGAGAGGTCCGAAACTCGCACAAGCGGGAAACAAAGTTTTCAACATCTCAGGCTCTCCAGAACGCTTTCCAGGATTATTGTACAGTTTCTTTGCCGGCTGTCATTCACAGGCGAGCACACCTTATGATATCAAACATTGATAGTGAATTGTTCGGCCGCCTTATCTGTGCCGCTCAATCCGTTGGTTTGCGTCAATGGGTACGTCGAACAACACGTCGGAATGTTCGGCTGAGTTCAACCGCATAACGATTGCGATAACCCCGCCGCGACGAGGGATCTACCACGTCAAGAACGTCAACTTCGCGGCTGAGGTTCATCGCTTGGTTACCCGCCGTCAGGAGTTGAACGCTTGCTATCGGGAGGCAATGGTCCGCCCGAAACACCGTGCCCAGCATAGGCGGTTATCCGAACAGTCACAGAGCCCATAGCAACGGACGGCGTGTCGAGTAACGCCTCAATCTCACCGAGATTCATCACGCGCTGGGCAATCTCAGTTTGGGAGATTCGCATTGGTCGAAAATCAGTCCAAGTGTGCGGAAGAACCACGAATCGGAATCCATCTTTTGGTGTGAACGCAAGTGCGGCGAAAGTGTTTGGGCATGCGAAATATTGCTTTTTGTCGGCGGGTGGAAGTCTCGATTGCTTGAGCAGCGACTCCATAGCCTCTTTCGGCATGTTCCATTCGGTCGAGAATAGTCCGTGCGGCAGACCGAAATACGAGTGGTCGCAAACAACCGGGTCGGCCGCGTGCAAGGCTTGTACTGAAAGCGACGCAATTAACGTTGCCAAAACGGCTTGACGTACAGATGAAAGCATGTGACTCAGTTGGGTAACGACTGGGTTTAGCGGGCGGGCGCGGATAGGCAACCATTGCCAACTCGCCCTTTTCGCCCGCTCCGTTGCAACCCATGTTATTTGACATTCTTTGGTTGCTTCTCTACCGGTTGCAGTAACCAGTATACAAAACGCGATAGCTTTTGTTTTAGCCAGTTTAACGCTACGTTGGCTCTCGTTGATTGCGGGGGCGATAGCGAACGAAAAGTTAGTCGATCGGTTTTTCCATCGCAGAAATCGGTGTAGCCGCCCGAAAACGTATGTTGATTTGGGATACCGCCACGCGAGTCTCTTACCGTGAAGTTTACGGTCTCCCACGTGTTAGTGTTGCGAATAACCAATTCAGCATCCGCGTCAGTTGGTTTGATTTGATAAGAGCACCAGAACATATCTTCCCATCGGGGTGCGCATAGCGTTGCGACCTTCTTGCCGTCGACAAAAAGTTCGTACATCGGTTCTTCTGGATCAATGTGCTCCATTGGCCTCTGTCAAATAACGGTTCGGTTCAGCGGGACCGCGCGAGAGATTAACCACTTCAAAACCGCCAAGTCGCGGTCTCCGTTGCAACCGATGGTTATGCGATCTTGTAATCGAAGGGCTTGAAAGTCAACCATTGTTGGACATTTTGCCGAAGCCATCCGTAGATCGGCTCTGCGACAATGAAATCGCCCCATTCGGCGCGAGTACGAAACCACAACGGCAATTTAGCATCAGGAACCACAACGTCCATCTTGCTATCAGGATCATCCGGGTCAACCTCGCGATAGGTGCAATCGACGACCGGCATCAGCAATTCAGACATCGCGTCCATCGCCGCCGCAACATCGGGTTCATGTGCCCGATCCCAAATGTATCCCTCAGGTTCGCCCTCCGGCGGATACTCTGCCGGTTGTGACGCAGCAAGATCCCAAGTGTGCCAGGAAAGTCCAACAATACGGTCTCCAACGGCAGGACGTATCGAGAGGTCGGGTACGAGCTCTTGAAGCTGATCGAACAACTGATTTGTTACGACCATCTGAGGTCCACCAACTGAGCTCCAGGGAATAAACACTGGTGGAGCGAAGGGACCGGTTCGATGCAACAACATTGGGCCGCAATTTTCGCGGCGGTAATAGCCAGCGATTAGGACGGAGCCGAAGTCGCCCCAGAGTTTTGGTGGTTCAAGGATGAAGTGTTTCACGATTCATTCGCATAACGTTACCCGTCACCGGGCCGGGAAAGTTGATTGTCCATTTGTAAAAACTTGCAAGCCCGGCTCCGGTGCACGGGATGGTTATCCGCCTCTGTTCGACGCGGGTAAGAGTGCCATCAAGAAAAAGACTGCCCTATTTATAGAGGATGGCGGCCTCTTTTCGGGCACGACCATCGTTCAAGGTTTCAAACGCCTCTACCAAAATGGGGTCCTCATCGTCCGTCATGGCGAGAACGCGGTACCAAATTGTACCATAAGTATTTTCTTCCTTGTGGCGCTTCATTGCAATGAGGGTTGCTCGCGCACATCCAGTTATGAATTCCCCGTGCACCTTGTAGAGCTTCTTCCCCGAAAGATCTTGAGAAATCTGCTCGAATTGCCTAACCAATGACTCCAGCACACGGTTCGAGTTCTTAAATGCCGGAAGAGTCGGAATCCACTCGATCGGACTGTAGCGTTGATCAAGTGCTTCCATGGTACCGGCGCGAGCTGTCATCTTGGATTCGTTGCCATGTGTGTAGTTGAAGCAAGCAGCACCCGCATCTTCAGGCACGAAGATCGCGAACCCAAAAACATCTGGATTATTCGCGAGCGGCGGTAGAATACTCGCAAGTTCGTCGTAGAGAGCCTCAGCCAATTCATCAAAGTTAAGCGATTGCATGTCACCATTCTTGTGTAGGTTTGCCAGCGAGATTGTTCGATAATTGGTTCGGATAACGCTGGGCATAACCCGGTTGCCGGGTTTGATATGTTAGCAAATTTGACGTGCTCGGCAACTCGGCGTTCATGCCTTGGTTCGTCGGCTTTTTTCTCGTTTACCTTGAGATGTTCCGTGTCACAAGTTGGACGTAATCGTTTATCTAAATATCAATGCATAGTGTCCGAAAAATTGGATTTCTCGATCGTTGGAACTCTTTGTCTCTTAAAACAATGCTCCGTCGGAGACAATCTTTGCTCTTTCGGCGACCGCAAGTCGAACTTCCTTCTCGATTTTTCGTCGCAGAAACCATTCTCGGACAAAGCTCGCTGATTCTATCTCTGATTCTATCTCTGATTCATACTGTGATTCAATAGTAGGGCGTATTTCATTTTCAAGTCCCCGCAGAACATGATTGAATCCGCCGGCGACAAAACCGGAAGCGGAGCCTACCATTCTTCTTGACTGTTTTTTCATGGTCGTGCAACGAATGTAAGTTTTCCTAGCAACACGATCTGTTAACTGACGAACACCGACGATAACCCAGCGGCGGCCAAAAATTATTGTTTTCAGGAAACGCCCGATCCGCCGCTTGGGTTCATCGGATGGTTATTTGGCAGTTGGCAACAAGCGTGACCACCAAGGGGTTTTCGATTGATAAGTCCAGGCGCGATCATGAATGCTCAAGAACGATTGGCAAAGTTTCGCGAATGCGTCGTTCTTCGGACACCAACGATCAACAACATTATACCTGTCGCCAACCTTTGCTTCGACGACGTACCGGAATCCGTCAAGTCCGTGTGGTTCGCCGTCAATCGAGAGCGACCAGAATCCGGACAAATCAACATTCACTAGTATCGTTTTCCGATCGTATTTCGTGAGTTCAAGCCGCTGTTCAGCGAATGTGAACGCTCGACCATTGGCCGTAATCGTGTCGATGCGTTTGCACACCGCAAATGTTGTTTCATCGTGAATGTGGACTGTTACGACCGATGAAGGTTTCTCCAACGCGAGGAAACGGTACCTGTCAGCGGACGTCGTTTCGGACGCGTAGAGCGGCGCTTCGCCCATGGCGATCAAATGGATCGCGAACAATGTACGATAGCAAGCGTTCCAGCCATCGTTCGGCATATTAGTCTTCAGTGGGAAGAATGTGTCGAGAATATCTTTCGGTAGTTCATCCACTTCTTGAGCCAAATAACGACTGAAATCACCCGGTTGCCGCCAAGTACGTTGATTTTAGGAAACGCCCGATCGGCAACTCGGGTGCATTTCTTGGTTCGTCGCTTTCCTCATTTAGGTTGGCGCGCCAAGTAGTTGTCGGATCTCCGAGTCTACTACATTCCCCTCGACGCCAAGTTGCCGTAGAACTTCGAGTGCTCTCGTTTGAGCGCCGACGATTCCAAGTAGCAAGTGTTCAGTGCCAATGTAGTTGTGGTGCAACGAAGTCGCCAAGTTCCAGCATTCATGGAGCGCCGCCGTCAGGTCGTCGTCAAGCCGTGGCAATGAGGCGTCACGAGTATGAATCGCAACCGCCACTATTTGTTCAAGTTGTTCTCGTTTCAATCCAAGCCGATCCAAGATGTGGAACGCGACTCCATTGCCTTCACGCATCAATCCACAAAGCAAGTGTCTCGAATCGACTACAGGCGAGGCAAATTCGCACGCCGCCAATACGGCCAGTTCAATTGATTTGCGTGTGCGATCAGTCGTTCGTTCCGGTTGACCGGTCAATGCAAGTGATTTGTTTACAAGTTTCGCTTTGCGATCGAACCATGCCATCTAGCACAACTGCCTTGTTTTGGGCGACGAACGTTTGCGGTAACCGTGCGACTGATACGTGTGATTGAGCGAAGCGAAGTTCAACGCTGACGTCGCTACGGTTCACCGCATTGTTCCGCGGATTCCCGCTGTTTGTGTTTTTGTTA
>DNWZ01000760.1:0-10939 GCA_003506095.1 Planctomycetaceae bacterium
CCACGGTAATCGGATGGTCTTCGGGGATTTTCTCATAACCATGAACCCGAGCGACTTCTTCGATCAGGTCGACTTCGCGCGTCAAGTCGTGACGCCATGATGGGGTGCGCAGCGACACTCGATCGGCCAGTTCGTCGCCCGCTTCGCAACCCAACGCCGCGAGAATTCTTAGTACTTCATCGCGATCGATATCAATTCCTAAGATTCGCTTCAGTTGAGAAAATCTTAGTACCACTGGATGTGGCTTCGCTATTTCAGCGGCCGTATCGATCGCTCCACCAACGACCTCGCCACCACCGGTTCCCGTGATGATCTCGCAAACTCGCCGGCTGGCCCAATCGACCATCGCCCAATCGACGCGGCGCTCGAAGCGGAATGACGATGGGCTGAAGAGTTTTAATTTTCTCGCGGTGCGGCGAACCGACAACGGAGTGAACACGGCCGCTTCGATCAGTAGATTCTTGGTCGACTCGGTGACTTCGGTTTCTGCACCACCCATCACACCGGCGATTGCGACGGGCCGGGTCGCATCGGCGATCACGCACATCGACGGATCGAGCATGTAATTGCGATGATCGATTGCCGCGATCGATTCACCTGCGGCGGCGGGTCGAACCATGATCCGATTGCCGTTTAATTTGTCAAAGTCGAAGGCGTGCAGCGGTTGGCCACATTCGAACATCACATAATTCGTTGCGTCGACGACATTATTGATCGAGTTGACGCCGATTGTCTTCAGCGGCCCAGCCAGCCACTCCGGGCTCGGTCCAACTTTGACTCCACGAATCAGCCGCGCCGTGTAGCGTGGGCAAGCTTCGGAAAAATCGTTTTGGACCGACGTCATCAAAGACGCGTCGCCACCGGTTCCGGGCAGATCGACGATCGGAGTCCTCAGTGCCAGGTTATACAGCACTGAAATTTCACGCGCGATTCCGATATGCCCCAAGCAATCGCCGCGATTGGACGTCACTTCCAAGTCGATCACAAAATCGTCGCCCACTGGTTCGGTCGACTCGTGATTGAGTCCCGAAAGTGCGAGGCGAGATTCAAGTTCTGCCAACGGCATCGGCAGATCGACGTAGCGTGAAAGCCATTTCCAGGAAACGAGCATAATCGTGTGTCGGACAAAGGATTGTCAAAACTGTCGCAAAAACCGCATATCGCCGCTGAACAGGTCGCGAATATCGGTGATCCCGTGACGTCGCATACAAAGCCGTTCGACTCCGAGACCGAACGCAAACCCGCTGTAGGTTTCTGGATCATAGCCAACCGCGGTCAAAACGGCCGGATCGACCATGCCAGCGCCGCCGAACTCGATCCAATTCCCGTTCCACAAAAAGTCGACTTCGACGCTCGGTTCGGTGAACGGAAAAAACGAAGGGCGGAAACGGATTTCGACGTCGCCGCCGAGATAATTGTTGGCAAAGACTCGCAAGACGGTTTTCAAGTTTGCCATCGTCACATGCGTATCGAGATACAACCCTTCCATCTGATGAAACATCGGAAAGTGGGTCGCGTCGGGCGCATCGGGCCGATAGACACGGCCGAGCGAGATGATGCGAACGGGCGGACGGCAGTTTTCCATGACGCGGATCTGCACGGTGCTGGTCTGACTGCGGAGCAACCGCGTCCCCTCTGCACCGCTGACCGAACCGGCCGTGGCGAGATAGAAATTATCGAGCGGATCACGTGCCGGATGGTCCTCTGGAATATTCAACGCGACAAAATTATGCCACGGATCTTCCACTTCGGGGCCCTCGGCAGTCGTAAACCCCATGCGGCCCATGATTTCCTTTAAGTGCTCAATCGTCTGAGTCACGGGATGCATGTGGCCGAGCCGCAGAGGTGTGCCGGGCAGTGTCGGATCGGGAGCCGGACCGGTACGAGCCGTAGGGCCCCCGAGCACGGTTTCTTTGGCCGATTCGAAAGCGTCCTGAATCGCCTGCTTGACTTCGTTTAGACGTTTTCCCGCAGCCGGTTTTTCGGATCCGTCGACGGTCCCGAGCAACTTCTGCACTTCCTTCAATACGCCGTTCTTCGCCCCCAAAAAACGGACGCGAACCGACTCGAGTTGTTCGGAATTGGCGACACTACGGATCGACGCCGCAGCCTCGGATTCCAGCTCGTCAAGTTTCGATAAGAAGTTTGCAAGCGACATCGCTGCGGACCGTCAAATTCGAAGAAAGCTGGCTGCCAGCTAACGCCAAACAGCCCGATAAACGATGCACCAATAACAAAAATTGCACCGGTGATCGACAGCCGGTGCAATGCAAAGGTTAGCCAAAACTCAGTCAAATCAAGCGCCAGCGGCTGCTGGAGCTGGCTTGTTTGCCAATGCCAGCTTCACCTGATCAACGACGGTCTTGAATCCATCGGCGTCGTGAATTGCCATTTCGGACAACATTTTTCGGTCGAGCTGTATGCCACTCAATTTCAAGCCGTGCATGAACTCGCCATAACGCATTCCGTGTTGATGGGCGGCCGCGTTGATGCGGATGATCCACAGCTTGCGGAACTCTCGTTTCTTAACTCGGCGGTCACGGAATGCGAACACACCGGCTCGCAACAACGTTTCCTTGACCGTTCGCAAGTTCTTACTGCGATTGCCGCGAAACCCTTTCGCAGCCTTGAATAGACGTTTTTTGGACTGTCGTCTCGCGTGTCCAATGGTTGTACGCATCGGTGTAAAACTCCAACCGAAATTGCGCAGTGTCGGGATCAGGCCTCCGCAACGATCAATCTCGCAGGTGCTGTAACAGCGACCCGCTGATCAATCCGAGCCGGTCATCAAACCAGCCAGCGGATGTTCATGCCCACACGACTTGCACTAGGGAAAATCGAACGAATTGCGATGCTGCCGTTGCAACACCGACCTGCGTCAAACAATTGCGCAGGATTTTAAGGCTAATCGGCCAACGGCCTGGGAAAGCTCTAGGCCGTTTTCCGAACGATTAGTTGCTGTAGCCGTTAAGTGCGGCTTGAATGGTCGATTCCATGCACGTGTGGAGCGCTGTGGTTCCACGTAGGTTTCGTCGACGTTTTTTCGTCAAACCTGTCGCCAAGTGGCTAGTGCCAGCGTGACGGTGCATTGCCTTACCCGAGGCCGATAAGCGGAATCGCTTTTTGGTCCCCTTATGGGTCTTTATCTTGGTTCTGGCTTTAGCTTTAGTCATTTCAGGATCGCAGTTGCGAATGATTCAGAGATTTCCGGCTGTCCGTATCGCCCGATGGGCCACGGATGATATCGCTTGAGCATCGGCAGCGAAAGGGCACCGGATCGCACTTTTTCCACACTTGTCAAGATTTGGCGATCTGGGCAATTTGCTGACGCTGTCCACCCGCTCTACCGACGTTTACGCTTGCCACCGCGCAACCATTGTAGCGACCGCTCGAAAAGGACTGTTCTTCAGCCGGCCGAAGTAATCGTTCAGCGGGCGAATTGGATTCAGCAAAGAATCACCCGTCCGCTGGCGGTTCGGTTGCAATCGAGTTTTCTGGGCGGTAGTTTAGATGACCTTCCGAATCATTCCCCACCCCGCACCCACACTGTGGTTGATCACGCAATGAGCACCGCTGATTTGATTCCCGCCGACGTTGCGCAAAAGGCTGTCGATGCCCGAGCGAAGTTGGACGAACACACGGTCAAGACAGTTCAATGGCATTTCGATGACCGGACCGGCAGCCCGTTCTGGCTAGCCAAGAAAGCGGAGTTGAAGTTCGACCCGCTGACCGAAGTCAAGTGCTTTGACGACCTGAAAAAGTTTCCGCTGTTCGAGGACGATTGGCTGCGCGGCGGTCCGATCAATCGCTGGGTACCCAAGGGCCATTCGGGCAAGCCTGTTTATGTCTTTGAAACCGGCGGCACAACGGGAACACCGAAAAGCCGAATGGTCATTGAAGATCATTGGAAGGATTATGAGCTGTTCAGCGAAACGTTGCCTGACCAGTATTTCCCGAAAGGCTCGAATTGGTTGATGCTTGGCCCTAGCGGCCCGCGTCGGTTACGTTTAGCGATCGAACATTTGGCCCAGTTCCGTGGCGGTATTTGCTTCTGCATCGACTTGGACCCACGCTGGGTCATCAAATTGATCAAGAAAGGCTGGATGGAGCACTTGGAGGAATACAAGAAACACTGCATCGACCAAGCGGTGACGATTCTTACATCCGGTCACGACATCAAGTGCATGTTTGCGACGCCGAAATTGCTCGAAGGGCTGGGCGAAGCTCTCGAGGCACGCGGTACCAGCATTCAGGAAGTTGGTATCACCGGGATCTTCTCAGGCGGCACCGAGTTTACGCCGCAATGGACTCGTTTTGCGGTCGAAGAACTGCTCGGCGGTCCGGTCAGCGAAGGCGGGGTCTTCATGACGCCGACCTATGGAAACACCCTGATGGGATTGGCCTGCGGAAAGCCGATTTCCGCGGCCGACGGGTATAAGATCAGCTACTATGCCCCACAGCCTCGTGCGGTGACCGAAGTCGTTTCATTCGACGACGATAATCAAGTTGTCGGTTACGGAGAAACAGGACGTGTGAAGCTTTATACTTTGACCGACGAGTTCTTTATGCCTGGATTTTTAGAGCGGGACGAAGGAGAGCGCGAAGCTCCTTTTGATACGTTCCCTTGGGACGGTGTCAGCGGAGTGCGACCTTATCACAAGCTTGCCAGCGGCACGACAGTTGGCGTGTATTAGTTCGCTTGCGTGCAGTTCGGCTCTCCCGCGCTGGGAGGGCCGATCCAAATCGATCTAATCGATCCGAGGAGCGGTAAAATGCATTCCCGCCTCGAAAAACTCCTAACGTAACAAATTCTGTTGACTGCGGAATCTTCTAATCGGTTCTTGCAGTCCGCTGTTCATCATTCTTTCACGTTCCCGCACTATCGGTCGACATTACCATGATCACACTCAGTCCGCTTCGCTGGGGCAAGCCGTACGATTCGCTCGATTTCATCGATGTTGTTCACTTTGATACAGGCGAACCGATGGCCAAAATTGGTACCGTCGGTGGTGGCGTCGTGACGCGCGACTTGCGACAAGCCGAAAAGGCTCGCGATGCGCTGTTGCAGGTTTCACCAAGCGAATTGTTGAAAATGTGTGCCAAGGCCGCTGAGCTGTTCAAGAGCGGCGATTTGCCAGTCGGCGACAAGGTCCAGTCGGTTGACGATTTTGTGCATCAGCAGTCGGCCAGTACAGGACTGCCCGAGCATATGTGCCGTGGCAACATGGATAAAAATGCATTCGTTCTGGCCAACATGGAGCAGATTTTGCAATGCTTGACGCGCGGCTTGGACCTTTCGATTTTGTCTCGTGGCTTTGGCGACGAAGGCCGCGGTGTCACGGTCAGCTTCCAGGCGCAAACGCCAATCCTGGGTGCCGTTTTGCCAAATAATTCGCCGGGGGTGCATACCCTTTGGTTGCCTGCAATCCCGCTGCAGGTTGGGCTAGCACTCAAGCCCGGTTCGCAGGAACCGTGGACACCGTATCGGATGATTTCAGCGTTCATCCAAGCTGGTGTTCCGGCGGAAGCTTTCTCGCTGTATCCCGGTGGTCACGATACCGGCGGAGCGTTGCTGAGCAAGTGTTCGCGAAGCATGATTTTCGGTTCGGCACAAACGGTTGCTCAGCACGCTGGCAATCCTCGCGTTCAAGCTCACGGTCCTGGTTTTTCAAAGATCCTGATTGGTGATGATGTCGTCGATGATTGGGAATTGTTCCTCGACATGATGGTTGAAAGCGTGCTGAGCAATTCGGGACGCAGTTGCATCAATTGTTCGGGGATTTGGGCCAGCCGCCACACTCGGGAAATTGCCGCAGCGATCGCCGAGCGTATTGGCCCGGTTGATGTCTTGCCGCCGTCGGATCCCGAGTCAAAATTGGCCGCGTTCAGCAACCCGGCAATGGCGACAGGAACCTACGCAATGGTCAAGCAAGATTTGGCCGAGTCGGGCGTCACCGATCTGACCGCCAAGTTTGGCGAGAAATTGATCGAGAAAAAGCATTGTGCGTACCTGCGCCCGATGGTTGTGCACGCTGATTCGCCTGATCGTGGAGTCGCGGCCAAGGAATATATGTTCCCGTTCGTAAGCGTTGTGCAATGTCCGCAAGCCGAAATGTTGCGACGAATCGGTCCGACGTTGGTGGGAACTGTCATTACACGAGATCAAAAATTGATCGAAGCCGCTGGGCGTTGTGTGGAAATCGACCGTTTGAATATCGGACCGATTGCAACCAACCGGTTGAATTGGTTGCAACCACACGAAGGGAATATCATCGATTTCTTGTTCCGTTCGCGTGCCTACCAAATCGCCGAAGTACCTGTCGCGTCAATGGCGTGATTCAATGCTTGCCAGATCGAGCTTTCGTTGAAACAGTTCAACGCTGGCGGGTTTTGCTTCGGGTCATACCGATGCTGCCCCGCCGGCCATTAGCGTTTCCGCATCAATTCTGACAACGCCACCGCTCGGACAATATCCTTGACGCTGTATTGTTTGTTCTTGGCGTCTGCGGCGATCAGATCGATATCCTCTGAATCGTCCACGGTCAGCACGCGGCGCAAAGAATAGGTGCAAAGATGTTCGATGAATGCTCGGGCGATCTTATCGCGATCCTCGAGGAGTCGCTGTTTGAATTCGCTGGAATCGGCGAATGAACGACCGTCGGGCAAGACGCCGGAGGCATCGACCAATGGGTTCTCGCCTGTCCCGGATTCGACTCGCTCGTGGGTTCGCCACTGTCCGATCGCGTCGTATTGATCGAACGCGAATCCGAGTGGATCGATCCCGCGATGACACGCTGCGCAGTTCGCATTCTGGGCATGGATGGCTAGCTTCTGGCGAATGGTCGCTTTGGGGTTTTCCGGTGGATTGGGCTCAATCGGATCGACGTTCGCTGGCGGCGGTGGCGGAGTCTTATTGAAGATCGCTTCGCTGAGCCAAACACCTCGATGGACCGGACGATGCCGCGTTCCGTCGGAGGTCAGCCCGAGCACCGCGCCCATCGTCAACAATCCGCCACGGTGATTCTCGGGGCCGAGCGAAACTCGTTGAAAGCCGTTCGACTTTGGCTCCGGCAACCCATAGAAATCACAAAGCCGGGCATTGGCCATGGTCCAATCGGAATCGATGAATCGATCCACGGGCAGGTTTTCGTCGAACATTTCACGGAAGTACTCAACGACCTCGTCCCGCATGCTCGTCTGCAGCCAGTCGTCGTAGTTCGGATAGAGTTTTTTGTCCGGCGGGAACATGCCCACACGGTGCAATTGCAGCCACTGTCTGGCAAAATCGTCGATAAAACGATTGCTCCGCCCGTCCGCCAGCATCCGATCCACTGCCTGCTTCAAGCCTTCGCCGCTGAGGGAACCGTTGCGTGCTGCGGCGAAGAGCTCATCATCGGGCATCGAACTCCACAAGAAATACGAGAGCCGAGTTGCAAGTTCCCACTCGCTAAGCCGTTCGCGGGCATCCGGCTCACCTTCGACCAGATAGAAAAAGTTGCGGGAAGTCAGCACACTTTGCATCGCCAATCGATACGCATCGGCCATCTTTTCACCGGCATCGCGTTCAGCTTGAAAGGATTGCAGGTAGTCCGCTAACTCCTGCACCGAAACCGGCCGTCGCCACGCTCGCTCGGCAAATCGCTGCAAATGCTCTGCGACCATCTCGGCCGTCGCATCTTCAGGTGGCACCAAACCGATGCGCCTCGACTTTTCCACATCCGTTTCCAGCGGCCCTTCCCACTCGATCCAATCCAAGAGCACTGTCGAGAAGAGGCCATTTCCATTGCCGTCGAACATCTGCGGCGCGTTTGGGTTCAAGAGCTGGGTCTCGCTGCTGTGTGTGAACATGTGCCCAGGACTGGCGAGCGCATTGCGAAACGCCGCGCCCCCGCGTCGGTCCACACCATCGGTTGCCACCACACAAAAATGCAGCGATGTCGGCATCTCGAGAAACACCTCAAACTGATAAATCTCTGGATTATCCTCCGTTGCCGTGATGTCAAACTCGATCAGCCCCTCGACGGTTTCTTCGCTGGTCTGTTTGCCGATACTCAGGTGCGCCGGTTGGCCGCCGATCGGTCGAATCCCGCTAGCTTGGATGCGCAACCGATACAGACCGCTGTGCTCCGGGCCCGTCCTACCGAACCAATGGGGCGACAGAGCGTTCTCCACACGACCGGGAAAAATCAAAAAACGCAGCGGCCGCTTGATACCGAATCGATCGAGCGCCTCCTGCTGTGACTTGCCTCCGTTGTAACGCAATTCGGCGGCGGTTTTGCGGACTTGCCGAGCTTCCGCATTGGCGATCGGAAAGGCGCGGTCGAGCACGAGTTCCGCAGCCCGGTAGTAGCGATCGACATGTGATGGCGACAGCGACAGTTCCGAACCGATGCGTTCAAAACCATGCCACAGCGTGTCTTCGTTCAGCTCTCCCGGTTTGGTCGGATCGTAGCGCACGCCGAGTAGGTCGTAGACCGTGTTCTGGTATTCCTTGCGGCTGAGCCGATAATGCGCTACTGCTGGGCGCGCCGCCATCCGCGCCGCACGCCCTTGTTTGATCCGCGCATCGAGACTGGTGACGAACGCCGCGATCTCCTCCTGATTCGGTTTGTTTTCTTGCTCCGGAGGCATCTCACCGGAGTTAACTTGCTCGATCACTTCCGCCCAATGATGCGTGTCGATCCCCGATTGGAAATCGCGTGAGAGTTGGTCGATGCGCAGCTCTCCTTGCGTCTTCGCTGGCCCATGACAGCGGACGCAGTGAGTTTGCAGGAAGGCTTCAAACGGCTCGGCACTACGATCGGCCGCGAGTTCAACCGCGTGGGCCGTACCCGACAAGCCAAGCGAGAGAGCGAGCAATACGAGTGGTCGGTTTATGCTTTGCAAGTGAAACGTCACAGACATGGGCTTCAACATCAGTACTTTGGGAAAATGGCAGGACTCGGAAAGCGATCTTCATGGCGGACGCTGCCGTCGCCCAAGTATTCTTCGCGCGGCACGTTGACTTCGGGCCAAGTCGCTGGTCGTACACGAACGACTCGGCCAGGGCGGATGCCTTCAATGATCAGGTCCGTTTCGAAACGGATTTGAATACCGCTGCTGCCCAGCGGAACATCGCTGGTCGCCGTGATGACTTCTTGGATGGAACCTTTCGAAGCCATGTGTGCAGGTCCATAGGAACCGCCTGCGTGTTTTAAAGTATTTTCCGACGCATTCATCACGACGCCGACTTCCTTCGCGAAATCGGCATAGAGCGAGGGCTCCATACCGCCGAACAGGGTCGCGGTCACGGTAGCGCGACCGAACTTGCCATAATCAACCGTATCGATCCAGGCCGGCATCCAGCGGCTACGGATAAATGCCATGTGCGTCTGAGTTTGATTTTGAGCGGCGCGTTGCATCGCAATTTCATCAATCCAGATATCCGAGATGTGAAAACGCGTGAACACACCACCGGACGTGGGCTTCCAAGTGATTCCCATCTGCACCGCTTGGCCATCGAGCGACGTCTTACCCGTGGCGGGCCAGACGCCTTCGCTGATCATGTCGTTGATGCTGAGGCATTCGCGACCGCGCCAGATGCGGGTGGCCGCATCGAAGGTCAGTGTTTCTTCGGAGGCTTTGTTGTCTCCTTCTTGCTTCGGTTCGCGAGTGGCGGTGAAGGTTCCTTCGTGGTTTTTAATCTCCACTTCCTTGAGCTTCCAGCTCAAACCCTCGCGCAGGCAGTGGCTGGGTTCGTCTTCGAGCAGGAGGACGTGGTTCTCGGCAGGTGCAATACCGACACCACGACGGTGGTTCGCGTCTTTCTCCTTGTTGTTGACCGGCAGCACCGGCACGGCTGAAGTCTTCGGGTCAGGCGGGAGAAAGGCGCGGACGTGCAGCACGGTGCCGAGTGGGATGTCCCGCAAATCCGCCGGTGCGCCGTGATAGCGGACCATGCCGTAGGGCAGCATGGCAAAAGGGTGGGGATCGTTCCGGCGAAACACGCCCATCCCCTCCACGCGAAGGCTGCCCCGGCGGTTGGCATGATCCACGAAGACGAGTTCGCCACGGTAGGTGTGCGCTTTTTCCAAAGAGGGGAACTTTCCCGCTTCGGGGCGGTAGGGCTCATCGGCGGCGATTGCGGCGTTTAAGAGCAGGGAAAGGCCGAGGTACAGGGCTGTGAGCCAGCGGCGCAATGGAGTGGTGGAGGGATGGAGTATTGGCGGGATCATTTTCGACAGCAGAATGGGGACCGCAGAATGAACCGAGAGGGGATGGTAAAAGATGGGGGGTAAAAGATTCAGGAAGCTGTTTTCATTTTTCACCCAAAATCTTTTACCAGCGTCAGTGTCGGTGTGACGGTCGCGGTGGCAGCTCCTCATCACTCCACTACTCCATCACTCCATTCCCCCGCGTCACAGCGCGACGACCTTGTTGCTGTCGCCGAACTGGTCGGTTTCCACGCCCATGCGTTGGGCCATGAGGAGGAGCAGGTTGCTCATGTGAGCGTCGGTGTTGGCGGGGCGGCTGCAGAGCTGGTAATGGGCGGTGGTGAGCGCTCCGTCCACGCCGAGCGCGTAGCCTTGGAATCCTGCGGCCGTCTTGTTGAAGTCGAGATGGCTGCCGTGCTTCAGGCCGAGGTCGGAGCCGCCGGCGAGCACGAGCGGAAGGTTGGCGTTGCCGTGGCTGTGACCGTAGGACATGCCGCTGCCAAAGAGCGCCATCGTGGAGCCCAGAAGCGGCTTGCCGCTGAGGTCCTTGGTCTCCGCGAGGCGGGTGAGGAAGTAGCCGAACTGCTCGATGGCGAAGGTGTCGTAGTTGGTGAGCTTCTCCATGTAACCGGCATCGCCGCCGTGGTGGCTGAGCTGGTGGCGCGACTCGGTGATGCCGATTTCAGGAATGGAAAACGCATCCCCCTCGCCGCCCATGCTGAAGGTGGCCACGCGGGTCACATCCG
>DNWZ01000760.1:10971-11210 GCA_003506095.1 Planctomycetaceae bacterium
GTGCGCTTGCGGTCGGCGTCGGAGACGGCAGGCAACGGCGTGTCTAGCCATGTGTCGGCCCGCCGCGTGCGGATCTCGGCTTCACGGACGGAGGTGAGGTATTGCTGCATGCGTCCTTTGTCCTCCGAACCCATCTTTTTCTCGAGCTGACGCACTTCGGCGAGGTTGGCGTCCAGCACGCTGCCTTTGCGGCGCAAGGCGCGGCGTTGGGCCGTTTTGCCGCCTTTCGGTTCTTCGAA
>DNWZ01000742.1 GCA_003506095.1 Planctomycetaceae bacterium
CGAAGCGCTTTTTCGATCACGTCGCGATACGGTTGGGCAATGCCGGTAAGATCGGGATGTGATGACAGGTGTTTGACAATAATCTCATGGGCCGTCTCGCCATCAAATGGCAAACGACCAGTCAACATCTCATATAAGATTACACCGAGTGCATAGAGATCGATCTCGCGACCATATTCACCGCGCCCGATTTCGGGGGCCATATAATGAAACGTTCCGACGCTTTCGGTTTNNGCGATTCGGAAATGAACTTGCTGAGACCATAATCGCCGACCTTGACGACGCCGTAATCGTCGAACAAGTTTCCAGGTTTGAGATCGCGATGCACGAGGCCTTCGCGGTGGAGGTGCGACACACCGCGGGCGGCACCGGTGAACCAGCGGCGTGTTTCTGCATCGGTCAGCCCGGTGGGGTTGCGATCGAGCGCCTCGCGCAGGCTTGCGCCGGCGACGTACTCCATCACAACCCACCATGCTTGGGTTTCGTCGCGACAGACGTCAAAGAGCGAAATGAGGTTAGTGTGCTTGAGGTTCAGGCAATGCGAAACGCCACGGAGTTCGATTTCCAAGTTTCGCTGGATCTTTTTAATCGCGACTTCTTTGCCTGCGTCGCTGATCGCGAAGTAAACTTCGCCGAAGCCGCCGATCCCTAGGCCACGCTGAATGGTGTAACGATCCAGGACGCGCGCACCGCTGGCGAGCGTGAAGTGCGTCGCAGCGGGGTATGCGGGTGTCGTCATCGAAGATCTCCCACGATAGTGGTCCGGATTGTATCCAACGGTTGGCTGTTGGTTGCCGATTGAATGGTCTTGCAGTATCGAAGCAGCACCATGATCGCTGCCACGGTTAAGGCGGAAACCGGCGAAACGGATGGCGCGCTGTTTTGAATTAATCTGAATCATCTTTCTTTTATCATCATCGACCAATCCTCGTGACGCCACCGCTGGCCGAGTTCGATCGGCTGGGGCGAAACATTCCGGCCGCGCAGCCACCACCGGTCATCGCGACGAAACAGCACCCAGCCTTGCGACGACAGCGATTGAGCGCGAACATGATTGAACGATTCTGGGCCGACCAAGATCGTTTGTTCAAACAGGATGGTCGCGTCGATCGGGCGCACCAACCGGTGTGGCGCGGCGACTGTAATCACAGCCGATCGGCTGAGCGGACTGGGGCGTTGGTATCGCACCCGCGGCACCGCATCGCTCATCGCGACCACAAAATCACCTGACGACAAACCTTCCAACGGCAACCATTGGTCGGTCGCCAACTGCTGCAGGACGCCGGGCCGCCGTGACGACGCCTCAGAGGCGGCAACGATTTCGATCGCATCGCCACTTTGCCCGCGCACAATCGTTGCCACGCGACTTCGCCACGCACACCGCACCGCGATATCGGCTGGTACATCACCACCAGGGCCGCCGATCGTCACTCGATCGCGTTGCAAAATGTCGAAACCGCCACATCGGTCGACCCACAATTCCCAACTGCCACCATGGTTTCCTTGTCCAGTCGATTTCGTTTTGGGTTCTGCGGCCATGATTTCCAGCGGGGTGACGGTTTGACGATTGAGAAAACCCGCCGAGACCTGATCTTTACGGGATCGGCTCACGGCGGGCATCGTTTCGTTCACGGCTGATTTCACGATCGCGGCAGAACGGTTAGAAGTGACTGAGGACAAGCACCACAAACTTCGATCATTCTAAGACGATCGCGGTCAGCGAACTCGAATCGGTTTTTTCCGACTCATTCAGATAAGTCGAGATCGCATCGAGCAAATCTTCGCTGCTTGGTTCATCAAGGTCGATTTCGCCAGCTTGGTAAGTGTTGGCGGTCGCGACTTCTTCTTCGACATCGATCCGTGTCGCGATATCGTCCAGCAGTTCTCGGGTTCGCGACAGGTGGCTGTCGTCCAGATTCAGCGGGCTGGCGGTTTGGGCCAGACGCAATGACCCGACACGAGCTTGCAGGTTTTCGATTTCGACTTCCAATTGGCTCTTTGCGGCCAACATGGTATCCATCCGCTGACCAGCAGCATGCAGCGAAGATTCACGAGCAGCAACCATCTGCTGCAGTTTTTCGTACGTTTCGCGGCGCGTCTTGAACCGATCAAACCGGTTCGCCAGGTCACCGCGAACCTGAGACGACGTGTAGGTCTTGCCGGCATACGTGTACTTTGCGTCGCCGCTCTTCAAATCGCTGCTCAATCGCTCGATATCGCTCTGAGTCTTGGCGATCTGTTCACCACACTCCTTTGCCTGACGCTGTAAGCGAGCAAGTTCGATCTTTTCGCGTGCAATCTGCTTGGCATTGTTGGCGATCTCCGGTTGCAGGTCTCCGATCATCTGCCTAGCCCGTTTGATCTCCCACTCTAGCGGCACTGCATCGCTTGCCGACTGCGTCAACCACGTCGTTGCCGTACGAGCGTAGCTGCCCAGCGGAGTCAACAACGACAAGCCGGAGAGCACGGTCACGGCCCCAACACCAAAAACCAATTTCCTCAACATGACATTACCCCTCTAGAACTCGATGAATCGTTGAACCCAACAAACCGAACGCGGTTTTCATTAGGGGATTCGCGGCCAGGCGGAGGATCTTGGCAGAAAAAGTTAAAAAACTTTCAAGCTCACCGAAAACTCGCACCCTGTAGGCAACAAAAAGCATGCCGGATTCTCGGAAGGGTGGCCGAATCAGCAATACCGACGGTCGCGTGGATACCGGAGCCAACGGGCGGCCAACGCAGACATTAAACTCGTCTGGTTGGAGGCGAGTAAAAATCGCTAACGTCTTCAAAGGCCTGCGTTTGCAAAAACCGAGCGGGGGGAAGCGCGGCTTGCTAGTTGGTTTCAAGTGGCACAGAAAACTTTTTCACTTTTTGCTGTTTTTCTGGGTACGTGAACACCGACGGTGACGCGATCGCGTAAAACGTTGCGGATTGGGCGGAACTTTTGTTGATTGCAATGAATCGTAAGGACAGAACAAATGCTTGCTGGCGGCAACGGTGTCGTCTGCCGAAAATTGGGAACCGATGGTGTCTGGGCTGCACAGGATTGTGCTGTCGATGGCCAAGTATCGGTACGCTTACTTGAACAGAACCATGTCGTTACCTGAATCCGAAAAAGAGCTGTTGCTGAGTGCGTCGATCGACGGCGTGCTGAGCCCTGAAGAACAGGAAGTGCTCGACCGGTGGTTTCGTGAAGACCCGACGGCCGTCAAACGGCGCGACGAAATGGCCTCGTTGGTCACTTCGGTGCGAGACGCCTACCGACCATTGCGCAGGGGTTCTAGCACGCAAAAATCGCTTGGTCGCGATTTTGCAAACGGTATTGTCGATCGGGCGGTCATTGAAGCGATGGCAGAGAATCTGCCCGGATCTCACCCGCTTGTGAAGATTGGTCGTGCTGGACAGGTCGATCTGAAGCCTGGTTCCGTTCATCTTCGATGGACGCGTGTGGCCGCCATTGCCGCGATCGCGGCGTCAATTTTGGGCGGTGTTTTCGTTGCCAGCCGTGGTGGCAATCAGGACGACCTCAACGGCTTGATCGCTCAAACGGCTCCGACGACAACAACGATCGAACAACCTGCTGAAGTGGTCGAGCCTTCGCCTGAGTTGATCTCGCCAGTCCCGCAAGTTTCGCAACCGGTGGAGATGATCGCCGCTGCATCAGCACAACCTGCAGCGTCTTTGAACCGTGAGATGAGCTCGCAGACGCCGGCCGTGAAGCCTAGTTTGCCGGCGGCAGAAATTGCAAACGCGACACCGACCGACCAACCGCCTGTGGATGCCTCTTTCCAGTTGGCTGCGGTGATGGTCGTGTCCGTTGAATTGACCGAAAAGGGACGTCAATCGTTGGCGCTGTTGTCGGCGCTTCGTGCGGCGGATATACGGATCGGCAACAATGGAATTGTGAGTGACCAGGTGGTCAGCGATTTGCGTCAATCGGCTGTAGTCCAAACCCCGCTGAGCAATGAGTCGGCGAAATTGTATTTCGTCGAAGCGCCGGCTCGCCAGATTGACCGATTCTTGATGCAAGTGATGGCCGACAAAGATTCGTTCGCATCGATCGGCCTGGGCATAGCGGATAACCCTCCTTTGCTGGCTTCGATCGGACGTTGGCGTCCGGGCGAGGCTGAGAGGGACGCGAGCGAAAATCCGGTCGAACAAAAGCTGGCTACAGACACGCGATCGAAATCAGTGGCTCGTGACTTGGTTTCGGCTGACGGCAAACCGCTGAGCATCGGGCGCGGCACGGCTGTGATTCCGATGGACCGCAGCATGGGATCGGCGGCTTTGATGATGGCCTCGCCTGCTGCAGCGAGCAATCCCCGAACTGCGAAAGATTTCACAGCGCAGTTCATTCTCTTGGTTCACTGAGGGTCAGCCCCTTTTCGGACAGGCTCTATGTCACTCGCATTTTGACGGATGTCAACAATGCGAAAACAGCTAGGCAGAAAATCGAAAACGCCCAAATTGGACCGGCGACCAACAGTGTCAGTGCGGCTGAATAGGGAATGATGTTCAGCACTGCGATTCTTATCAGGTTTTGAATCAATTCAGGCCTTGGATCGGACGAAGCACGAAAAGCGCGAATGACAACCGGGAAGGTGATCAACCCGATGAGCAACGCATAACGCATGTCAGGGGCGAACAGCCAAACGGTTTCTTGAGGCGCAAGACGAGGTGCGATCGCCAGAGCGACGGCCCCGAAGATGGCAACCGACATGCCAACATTTAAGTCCCAAGAACCAGCAACCTCGCGATCACCCGATTCCATCCGCGAAACGGTGGTGATACCGGCGATATAAATACCGAAAGCGACGGCGATTGTAACAAGATGATCGGCGAACCAAGTTTGCGGTTGCATGAAATCGGCGCCGCCGACGATCGACAGCGGCGAAGCACCGAGCAAGAAACAGAGCATCCGACAAATGCCCATCATGATGGGAGCAAGCGGTGTCGACTTTAGCGGGCCATTATACAGGACCACGGCAACAACCAATAAGGCAGCGATGATCACGGGGGCGAATGTGAGCGCAAGATCGCCGGCGGTGACGAACCCGCTGAGCCCGGCCAACAGAATGGATAATCCGGCCAAACTCCAAGCAACCTTCCGCGCATGCCCAATTGCGATTTGACCACTTGGAAGCGGCCGAAAAGGGCGGTCGCGGAGATCTTCATCAAAGTCCCAGACATCGTTCAGGATCATCCCAGCCCAATAAATTGAAATGCCGGACGAAAGTATCAACAACAGGCGTGGCAGTGCGGCGGTCGCCGCATCGGAAGTTCCGGCGGCCAAGATAAATGCCGCCAGCACCTGCGCGATGACAGTAAAGACGGTTGGCAGACGCACCAACTGTGCCCAGCGAAACCAAAGCGGTTGCTCGACTTTAATTATGGTGGAGGTGTCGGCGGACTGCGGGTTGATCGAGTGGTTCAAAGTGTGCTCATTTTTAGCGGCTATCCGAAAAGGGGTCTGACCCTTTGGAGGCGAGTTGATTTCATTGATCTTTTGGCCTCGCCGGAGAGGTTCAGACCCCTTTTCGGATAGGCTCGATTTTCATGCAGTGGTCTGAACCGATCGCCATTCGAGTCGCGAAAGTTCTTTACGGCGCTTCTGGGGCGTCGGCCGGTTCGGTTTCGCGATTGATCAGGCGGGCACGAAGTCGATTGCCATGTTCCTGAGGCAAACCCTCAAGCTTATAAAGATCCGTCGCCTGCGCGATTTCACCCAGCGATTCGAAGGTTCTGGCGAGGTTATAACGAGCGGCGTTTTCCCAATCGGATTCCAAGCCATCATCTAATACCCGTTGTTGGAACCAATTTTTGGCTAAGTCCAAACGATTGGTATCATACTGAACGAGCCCCAACCAATAAGTCGCGGTGACTTTCCCCTGCCGCATGAGTAATTGCACTTGTTGGATTTGGCGATCGTAGACTTCCGCTGGTATTCCTAATTCGCGACGGATCCCATAATTTTTTTGCAGCTCGACGTCGATTCGCAAGTCTGCGATCTCGAACTCGGGTTGCCGCTGGCTGAGATACAATTTCTTTGCGCCCTCGATCCCTTCGACATCGTTTCCGTCGAGATCACCTTGCAGATGTCGCCAACGACCAAGTGCAAGACGTTTCGCTTGCTCAAACTCCGATTCTAAAATTGCCCAAGGTGCGGTTGTCAAAAACATTACCATCGCATCTTGTTCGGCAAGCCGATTGACCGCAACTTGATAGACCTGGGCCAGAAACGGTATTTCCCACATCTTTGCTGTGGCGATACCGGGGTTGGCAACAAAGGCATCGACAGTTCGCTGCGGATCATCATAAATTCCCAATCGCAAATCTCCGGTCAGTGCATCCTGCAATCGACTTGCTCGGCCACTGATCGATTCGGGGGACATCATCAGCAGCGCAACACATTGCTGGACATCATCTTTTTGTAGCGGATAATCGAACCAGCCCGGTACGTTCATTCTGCGTAAAACCGTCGCATCGCGCCGAGCTTGGGCCAGTGTCGCGATTCCCGCTTGACCGGGACCGATGATCGGAATCCCCAAAGCGCAATCAAACAGGTAGACCTCTTTGCCGATCAACACGCCGACGGCCCAAGGGCGAGGCTGGTCGGAGCTGTCCGCCGATGGAGCAGTTGCGAGCAAACAGGCGGGTAAATCAGCTTGACGGCAAAGCCCGATGAATGTCCCGCACCGTTGCAAGGCATCGCCGGTTCCGCGAAACAATGTTTGGAACGGCGTTTGGCGATACCCTGCGCCGTTAAACTTCATGCCTAGCGGCAAGTTGGCGTTAGGCACAGGCTGGTTCAAGTCGACAGGCTGCAGCGCAATGTTGCGAACCATCCAGTCGAACAACCGCAACGCGACGGCCAATTGATCGGAACTTTCTGGCCCTAGGGAGTCGCGATTTGCGTCAATCCATTTTTCAAAGTGCGTGTCCGACGGGCCGCGAGTACGGGCAAACTCTGCGACCTGGCGATAAAGATATCGCAGCTTGAGAAACTCCACGTCGGCTTCATCAAACGTGTTTCGAGTCAACACGGCTGTGGCGTCTTCCAGCGGCACGATCTGCGAAATCGACTTCAGCAAATCGGTCGGAACCTGTACGTTTTCCGCGTTCGGCTGTGACAGTTCCCACGAATTGAGGTGGTAGATGATTTGCCGCGCTGCCGACTCGGGTTGCAGCTCGATCAGTTTGGAAACGAGCGAGAACGCTTCGCCCAAGTGATCGACCTTCGACTCGGCCTGCTTTTTAAGCTGGCGGCTAGCTTGGATCGAACGCAGCGTTTGAGTGTCGTCCTTGCAGCCGCCGGCCGCCATCACGACACAAAATGCCAGTATGGTCGTTGCGAAACCAGCGGCCACGGTGTGACTTCGAAATGCAGATGAGTCCATAAGACGTGATCGGATGGGAAATTGGCAAATAGAAAAACAAACAAGATTAATTGAAAAATCGACGACGAGCAGCCATTTACAGCCTATCCGAAAAGGAGTTTTCGTTCATTTGCGACAAAACGTCCAAAGGCCAATGGTTAAAGCTGGGCGACAGCTTGATGCAACCTCAGCAAACGGCCGACCAACGCGTCAAACTGCTGCAACGGGATCATATTAGGCCCGTCGCTAGGGGATTGATCTGGGTTGGGATGCGTCTCGAAAAACAGAGCGTCGACCCCCATCGCTACGGCGGCGCGGGCGAGCGGTTCAACCATTTCGCGGTTTCCGCCAGTCGCACCGCCTAATCCCCCAGGCTGCTGCACGCTGTGCGTGGCATCGAAAACGACCGGAGCCCCCAGCGATCGCATCAAGGGCAACGAGGTCATATCGTTGACCAAGCGTCCGTAACCGAAAAAGGTTCCGCGCTCGCACAGCAGCACATCGGCCTGCGGTCGCAAATCGTTTGGCGACGATGTACCGCTTTGCGGGTTTTGTGTTGCCGGTCGGCTGTTGGCGACTTTGTCGATCGCGTAACGCATGTCCTGGGGCGACATGAATTGGCCTTTTTTAACATTCACAGGGCGTCCGGTCTGGCCTGCGGCGACCAGCAGATCGGTCTGTCTGGCTAAAAACGCGGGAATCTGCAGCAAATCGCAAACTTCCGCCGCCATGGCTGCTTGATCCGGCAGGTGGATGTCGGTCGTTACGGGTAAGCCGGTCGCTTCCTTGACCCTTTGCAGGATCGCCAAACCTTCGTCGATACCGGGCCCACGCAACGAACCGAAACTGGTGCGATTGGCTTTATCGAATGACGCTTTGAAAACGATCGAAACGGAATGATGGTCAGCGATTTCACGCAGGGCGTTGGCGATTCGCAGCGTCAATTCTTCGGTTTCCAGAACACATGGCCCGGCAATCAACAACAACGAACCATCGCCGCAACGATAGGGGCCGATCGGAACTGGAAATGCAGTTTGGCCAGACGACTGAAGGGTCATAACAGGATCAAATGTAGTGGGGCGAGACGTTTCATGAAGACCGTGCCAGAAGGCACGAGACACTTCACGGGGCAGTGATCGGAGGCAGCCTTAACCGCACGCGTCCTGGCAAAACACCGATTTCCAAAGGCAACTTACCTCCATAATCGCCATCAATCTGGTACGCAACGGATGCGGTTGGCGACGAGACGACACAACCGGTGATCCGCCTGCGAACCACATCCGGCCACTGACTATGACGTTTTGTGATGATCCCGGCCAGGTATCGCAAACCACCAAGCACCGAACCGTTTTGCAACGCGCAAAGATCCAACACTCCGTCGTCGCCCTGCGCCTGCGATTCGATACCGAGTCCGGCGGCGTAGCGAGGCAGGTTGAAGACCATCGCCCAGCGACAGGCAACCGACTGCTGGACAACGCATCGCAAGTCTGGCAACACGATCGGTTCTGCGACGGCGGTCGAGGTTGCGGTCGAGGTCGATGAATCCGATGGACAATGCGACTTCGCGGGTTCCATCGCAGTGACAAACGCTGGCTCCGATGAATCCGCGACCTCACCGATCCACTGCACAATCAATTCTGGGAATCGGTAACGCCGGATCGCCCGCAGGATCGGCCAAAAGTAGCTTAGGCGATTGATGTGGCCGCGACGCGTCAAGTGCATCCCGCGCACCACTTCGGCATCAAACCCGCAAGTCACCATCACCAAAAACAGGCGCCCGTTGGCTAGGCCCGCGTCGATCGAAACGGTGCGTCCGGCCATCAGCAAGTCATTCATCGGCACCGCTTCGCTGGAGATGCCGAAATACTTGGACACCAGGTTCTCGGTCCCGGTTGGCATCGGTGCGATTACCGTTTCCGGAGGCGTCGTTTGTGCGACCAGCGACAGCGTGCCGTCCCCGCCAGCGGCGACAACGATATCGGGCTTGCAATGGGAATGTCCTGCGGTGGTCCGCTTTAAATCGGCGATGGCCGACGTGACTTCGACCTTCCCCCCCTGGCGGTTAAGCACTTCGGCCAGCGCCGCCACTCGCCCCATGCCGATCCCCGTACCGGCCTTCGGACTGGTGAATATCAGTACATGCCGCGGCGGTTGGGCTGTGTTCACGTGATTGTTGTTTTTGTAAAAGAAATAGCGTCGATTTCTTAAAACATAACCTAGGTTTGAAATGTAACGTAGCACCTCGCAATGTCGGGATCGTGTTCCCGGCAAAACTGCAGTCTAACTCCATCGTTTCCCAGTCAAGCGAACAATCTTCATCGTGAACCATCTCCGACGCTATTGGGCTGCGGGCTTAATCCTGATGATCGTGGTCGTCCATGCCGCGATTATCGGTTATGTGCGGACACGCGTCGCTAAGTTGGCCAAGGCGCACAGCGATACGGTCGAAGTCGGTTCGTTCCGATTTCAGAATACGGCAGATTTATCGAAGGTCTATCAATTCCGCTTGCATGCCGTCGTCGAACCGGCACGACGTTTGGAAACTCAGGATTTATTGACCAAGAAGCGGTTTGAAGTGCAAGAAGCGGCTGAACAGTTGCTGCGGCAAGCCAACATCCAGTGGTTGGCTGATCCGGTCCAGACCGATATCCGCGATCGGTTGCTGGAAATCATCAGCCAACAGTTGCACGAACCGCTGGTCAAACGCGTATTGATAACCGACTGGCTGGAGTTGCCAGCAGGCAGCATATCCGCCACAACGTTCGTTACGGCACATGTCGAATCGCCCTAACGAGCGTCGAATCGCTGCTGCAAGGCGTCTCCCACTTGCGGACATGCTTTTCGCTTGGCTGGCTTAACAGCCCCCGCTCGACGCCTTTCTCCATTTCAAAGCGTTGGATCGAAGTCTAGCAGTGCATTGGATTCTCCTGCGCCAATGGTTTGAACTGTTGCCGAAACTCAGGAATCACAACCCATTTTCTGCGCCGGCTGCATACACCAACGGCCGTATCCCGACCACAAGTCAGGCCGTTTGTGCTAGGCTGCCGCCTTTGGTGATTAGGCTGCGGAGCGGTAAGCAGCGAGTTTCAACTATTTCGGGCGGTTCTCGTGAGCGTATGGTGGCTGGTCCTAGCGGCAACAGCGCTGATCTTGGTCGGCATTTTGTGGTTTCGAACGCACGCGATGCTGGTGCTGTTAGCAGCCGCGTTTTTAGTCGCCGTCCTGACTCCCACAGCGGCATTGACGCGGTATGCGCAAGATCAAGTCGCGTCGGGCGACATGAGTGAATCGGCGGCGACCGGCTTGATCAAGTCGAGCGGGCCCAAGCGATTGGCGACCGCATTCGGGCAGACCGCTGGTGAGGTCGGGATCCTGATCGCGCTGGCAAGTATTGTCGGCATTTGCTTGATGGAAAGTGGCGCAGCGCATGGGATCGTGACTGCAATGTTGAGGTTGTGTGGCGTCAAACGAGCTCCCGAAGGATTGGCAATCAGCGCTTTCGTGCTGAGCATTCCCGTCTTTTTTGACACCGTATTTTATTTGATGGTCCCGCTTGCCAGGTCGCTGCGTCGCCAAACCGGCAAAGATTATGTGCTGTACATTTTGGCGATCATGGCCGGTGGATCGATCGCCCATTCGTTGGTGCCGCCCACACCAGGACCGTTGCAGGTCGCTGAAATCCTCGGCATCGACGTCTTTACGATGATGGTCGCGGGGTTGGGGATCGGTGGAGCGAGCAGTTTTCTGTCGTTGATGTCGGCACGCCTGATTAGCCGTTGGACCGTCGTGCCGCTGCGCCCACTGGGGGCTGATGGCGGCGATGAGGCAGGTTCATGCGAGCGTGAAGAGGCTTCGGGAAAATCGCCTGCAATGCCAGGTGATTGCGGATCCGGTGCCTCAGAATCGCGAGAGTTCACGCTGCCCGCGTCGACGCCGCCATTGCTTCTGTCGTTGTTGCCAATCGTTTTACCGGTGCTGTTGATCGGTTATGGCGCGATCGATACCGTCGTCAAGTTTCCGCTGCCCGAATCGCTGGCGGCCGTGATGCGATTGGTTGCCGATAAGAACGTGGCGATGGGGATTGCCGCTGTGGTCGCGTTGCAGTTGCTGCGATTCACGCCGAAGTCGCACGACCGCAAAGGAGCGGTATCGCGGGCACTGGCCAGTGGCGGGCAAATCATCTTGATCACGTCGGCAGGTGGAGCATTGGGAGCGATGTTGCGGCAAGCGGGCATCGCCAGCGCGGTTGCAGACCTGACATCCGAGGTCCCCGCGTCGCTCCTGCTAGTCGTGGTGTTCGCCGTCACCGCTTCGATTCGAACGTTGCAAGGCAGTGCGACGGTATCGATGATCACCGCGGCTGGCGTATTGCAGGGCTTAGCGGATGTCGGCACTTTGCCGTTCCACCCGGTTTATGTGGCGATGGCAATCGGTGCGGGCAGCAAACCGCTCTGCTGGATGACCGACAGCGGGTTTTGGATCATGTGCAAAATGAGCGGCATGACAGATCGCGAAGGCTTGCGAACCGTCTCGGTATTGAGCGTCGCCATGGGGGTATCGGCATTGATCGTGACGATCATTTCGGCCACGATTTTCCCTGCGATCTAAACCGTATCGTGGCATTGCGTTGCGACTTTCCCAGTCAACGACACTGCCGTCACACCCTATGAAACTTTGCCAGCCGAACACAATGCAATGCGATCCCGTGCGAGTGTATCCTTCCGCAGTCGACAAGTGGTTGATGGTTGTTGTTTATGCCAGCCCCGCAGTTTTGCTGGTTTTCGCTGTGATAGGATGGCTGAACCAACAACCTGATGTGACAGGAACCTGTTTGATGCTGTTTCTGGCACTAACTTGTTTGAATTTGATAATCACCACACCCTGTCGATACACGCTGACCAGCGATTCGTTGAACATTCGCTGCGGGCTGTTGTTTCGCACTGTACCACTGTCGCAAGTCCAAAAGGTTGAACTGTCGTCAAGTTGGGAAAGCGCTCCGGCGCTGTCGTTGCGACGAGTAAAAATAACGCTTGACCGCGGATACCGCATCATCAGCCCTGTCGATCGCGACGTATTCATCAAAGATCTGATGGACGCTGTGCAACGTCATCGAATAGAAAACCCGCTGGCGTGAAAGCAAACGAATGTTGCGAGCCACGTTTACATCAGACTAAAACTTAAACAAATGATAAAATTCGGAAGTTTGTTTTAAGAACTTTCTATCAACCGATCTTGAGACGAAAGTCGGTCTTAGACCATCTCATTGAACTCGGTTCTGTTCGATTCCTTGCCGAGCGACGTTTGCGATGGTCTCCCCAACCGATTCGCGAACATACGTGAAATGATTAAGATAAAGTGGAAGTGGAAATCCACTTCGATTTGCTCGTTCACCCGCTAGCTTGATGTTTCGAATGAAAACGTTTTTACGGTTCTTCTTAATGCCCCTTGTGCTTTTCTCGATCGGTGGGATGCAGTGCGCGTGTGGGCAAGATTCACCGCAAGTTCTTTTAAGGTCAGAAAACCCTGCATATCGCGGGTTCGATGCAAATCTTTACATGCAGACATCGGCCGAATATCGCGCCGTCTGTCTGCAGACATTTCAGTGGGCGATGTTGCGATTGCAGCAAGCATTAGCGGTCGCTCCGCAGGATGGCCGGCGGCCGGTGATTGTAATGGACCTGGATGAAACGGTGATCGACAACAGCGGTTTCCAATCGTGGATGCTGCGCAGCGGGTTGGCTTACGACCAGGCGTTTTTCGACCGCTGGGAAATGTTTGGTGGTGATCAAGTCGAATTGATTCCGGGTGCGAAGCCGTTCATTTTAGAAGCTGAGCGGTTGGGTGTCGGCGTGGTTCACATCAGCAATCGCAATGACCGTTTTCGCGAAGCGACCAAGCAGACGCTGGCGCGATTGGGCATTCCGGTCCAGAGCGATCGTGACTTGAAACTGGCCACGATCACAAGCGACAAAACCGCACGCCGACAGGAAGTCGAATCGCAAGACAACGGTCGGATCCTGTTGCTGGTTGGCGATAACCTTCGCGATTTTGACGATACGTTTCGATTCCCTGCGATCGCTGCGGATGCACAAGCATCTGAAATCGCAGCCGTGATCGAAGCTCGCAAGCGACTGGTCGATTCGGCCGCAGCGAATTGGGGTGCGAAGTGGATCGTGTTGCCCAATCCGGCTTATGGCGAATGGACCAAACCGTTGGGACGGGAAGATCGCGATTTTGCGCAACTGAAACATCGTGGCACTGAAATCGGGATGGCGTTTTGGAACGTCGAAAACCTGTTCGACCTGGTGGATGATCCGAAAGTCAATGGCGATGAGGAGTTTACGCCCGAGGGCCCCAATCGATGGACTAAAGAAAGATTAGAAATCAAACTCAATAATCTTGCGCGAGTGATTAGGAGGATGCATAACGGGGCTGGACCAGCGGTTCTCGGACTAGCAGAAGTCGAGAATCGCGCCGTGGTAGAAATGCTTGTTGAGAAGCTGAAGCCTCTCGGACGCGAATATAAGATCGTCCATCAAGATTCGCCCAGCGATCGCGGCATCGACTGTGCATTGATCTACGACGTGCGAGTTTTTCAGCTTGCATCAGAAAAGTTTCACTTCGTCGATGCGGATAACACTCGCGACATTGTCGAAGCAAAGTTGGTGCGCGACGGCGCAACAATCACCGTGTTCGTAAACCACTGGCCATCGCGCGGCAACCAGCCGAGCACGCGGATGACTGCGGCAAAAACGCTGCGCAGTCGAACCGACGAGATCCTGGCCGCTGATCCGTTGGCGGATCTCGTCATCATGGGCGACTTTAACGATTACCCCATCGATGCTTCTTTGACCAACGGACTGCGCGCTGTCGGTGATCTGTCGATGCTTCAGCAAGGTAACCTGTTTAACACGTCCTATACGACGACACCCAACGCCACCAACGGAACGTACGTCTATCAGAATCAGTGGGGCGTGCTGGACCAGATTATCGTGTCGCCTGGGATGCTGATTCCTGGCGGGGTTTCGTGGGGGCTTGGCTCAACCCAACCGGTAGTGCTGGCGGACGATCAGATGTACATACCCGCCAACGGGATACCGAGGCCGAGCCGTTCGTATTCGCGGACAACATTTCATAACAACGGCTACTCAGACCACATGCCGATCGTAACCACACTTTTTTGGTAATTTATTCGATCAATCCGATCTACCTCCATCGGCCTACACTCCCACCAGTTCAAAACAACGGCCCGAATGGTTGATTGATACGCGCTGATTGATTCTCGCTGAGATCGAGGCTTTGGCGAAAAGCAAACAAAAAATTCGCATTTGAGCGTTTTTTTTGTCTCAGTCGATTTAAAAAAGGGTTCATCCGATAAACCCATACGTTCGAAAAAATACCTAGAAGCGGCGCACGCGAAAGAACAGGCGTCCAGTGAGTTAGCGATAGCGTGAGCCGGTTCAGTTCGGAAACTTGCCGGTTGTCCCGGTTAAATATTCTTTGACACCTGAAACGCAATCGGATAGTTTGAAAAGTTAGAAGCAACAATCTGTTTAACTCGCCGGGTGGCCCATTGATGGCGCTCCCACAAATCCCTCCAAAATATTCAGCCCTCCAATAGGTTGTCGGTGTCTTAAGGTGATACCGATTTCCGGCGGTTTAAACCAAAGTCAACGGATTTGGTTGTTGCATTTTCAAATTGAAAGTGCATCGGCCAGACGGATTCTGAACGGTCTTTTCGGGCCGATCAATCGAAACAACCACAGCCACATTTGAACCTTGGGGACTAGCGACACAGGTGTCGAGTCTCTTTTCATTTCACGGGAGTTGCGGACAATGAATCGTTGTCACGGAAATCGTCTAAGTCGCCGAGGATTTGTAGCGGCCGGAGCCTTTGGCGGACTCGGTTTGACCTTGCCTGAATTGTTGATGATGCGAGATGCGCAAGGTCAACAAAAGGATTACGACTTTATCGAGGCCAAAGCCAAGAGCGTGATTCATGTCTTCTTGCCCGGCGGGATGGCTCATCAAGAATCGTTTGACCCCAAGCCATACAGCCCGCTGGAGTATCGCGGCGAGTTCAAAACGATCAAAACCAATACGGGCGAAACATTCTGTGAAACGATCCCGAACTTGGCCAAATGTGCGGATAAGTTCACTGTGATCCGTTCGATGACTCACGGCGAGGCGGCTCACGAACGGGGCACGCACAACATGTTTACCGGCTACAAGCCGAGTCCGGCGTTGATCTTCCCAAGCTTCGGCAGTGTGGTGAGTCACGAGTTCGGGCCGCGAAACAATTTGCCACCCTACGTCTGTGTGCCAAACGTTCCCAACGAGTTTGCAGGAACGGGTTATTTGTCGAGCAGTTTCGGGCCGTTCGCGCTGGGTGATGACCCCACCAATGCGAGCTTTAAGGTTCGTGACCTAAGTCTTGCCAGCGGTGTCAGTCCTGAACGTTTCGTTCGTCGCAAATCGGCTTTGGATGTCGTTAATCGCCGTTTCGGTTCGATGACATCGGCCGACAGCGTCAAGGCGATGGACACTTTCTATGATCGTGCCTACGGTCTGCTGGACAGTCCCGATGCTCGCACGGCATTCGAGATCGAGAAGGAAGACCCGAAGCTGCGAGATCGTTACGGTCGCAATCAAGCGGGTCAGCGTTTGTTGATGGCTCGACGTTTGGTCGAAGCGGGCGTTCGCTTGGTGACGGTCACTTACGGTGGCTGGGACATGCATGCGAACATCACCAATGCGTTCCGCAGTCAAATGCCGTCGCTGGATGTGGCCCTTGCAACACTGATCGACGACCTTTCCCAGCGTGGGATGTTGGATGAAACATTGGTGATTGTCAGCAGTGAGTTTGGGCGTACGCCCAAGATCAACCAAGACGCTGGCCGCGACCACTGGCCCAAGGTCTTCAGCACGATGTTGGCTGGCGGTGGCGTCAAGGGTGGGTTGGTTTATGGTGCCAGTGACGCGACCGCGTCTGAGCCAGAAGACAAGCCGGTCAGTCCGGAAAACCTTGCAACGACGATGTATCACCTGCTGGGCATTGTGGCTGATAAGGAATTGATGGCTCCGGGGGCTCGACCGATCGAGATCGTCGATGGTGGCGAAGTCATTACGGATATCTTGGCATAAGGCAACGGCGATCGCGCCTTGATCGCTGGTTTTGCGCCGTCAGCATGTTTTCGTTTCAACTGAG
>DNWZ01000334.1 GCA_003506095.1 Planctomycetaceae bacterium
ATCGCTGCATCGACAGACGCAACTGGATGGGCGTTTCGCCGGTCAGCAAACGTAACAGATTGCCCAACAACCCCAGCAACAATGACACCGGAGCGAACAGGATGGTAAAGAAGATCAACAGAGGCCGGGCGGTGTGCAGCAGTTGATAAGGGGCATGATAGAACAGATATTTCGGCAGCAGTTCGCCCAAAACGAACACGACCGGCGTTGTCAAAGCGGTACCGAGCAGTTCGGCTCCGGCGCCTTCGCTAGGATAAAGCGAAGAGAACAGCATCACGATTGCCAAGCTGACCAGGTAATTGGCGAGGTTGTTTCCGATCAGTGCGGTGGCGACAAAAATCGTCGGATAATTAAGCAACAGCACGATTGCTCGCGACATCCATGAACCGCTCAATCCGTCCAATACCAGACGCATACGTGATACGCGGTACATCCCGGTTTCGGTGCCGCTGAAGAACGCACTCAACATCAACCCGACGATAAACAGCACGATGGGGACGATGATCATGTCGGCTCCGCCAAACTCTGGTGCTGAAATCGACCGGTCAATATTTGATGCACGATATCTTCTGTTGAAAGCATACCGATCGTGTCGCCGAACTCATTGACCACAATCGCGACGCTTAACTTTTGCTGCTGCAGCAGGTCGAGAGCTTTGGAAACGCTGCTGGACCACGGAACATAGCAGACCGGTTCGATCGCGGCGGTCGGTTGGTCCACTTCGCTGGGCCGCAGTTGGTCGATATTCAGCGCCCCGACGAGATGGTCGCCCCCGGGTTCGACGACCAGCAGATAACTTGGCCCGGCAAAACCCTCGGCCGACATGGCGAAGGCTTCGGACAAGTCCTCCGGCGTGATCGGTGGTGCACAGACCGGCAGCGAACTGCGTGGTCGCATGCATTGGTCAGCACGAAGATCGGCCAATTGAACCAAGTTTTTCAGCGCCGTCTGTTCCCGCATTGCCAGCGCCGTATCCCCGGTTCCCAGATCGATTGCTCGGCCGATCGCTTCCAGATCGATTTCAGGTTCGGGTTCAAAGCCAGGCCAAATCAAACGGCGGGTCACCAAATTGGCGACTCGCACCGCAGGTAAAGCGGGCCGCACAATCCGCAGGGAAATGGTCACGGGAAAGCCGCACAGCGCGGCGATCCTTCTCGGAGCGAGTACAGCGAGGCTTTTGGGCAACATCTCGCTGAAAAAAATCACCAGCAAGAGGTTTGCAACGGTAAACGATACCGCCACCCCGGCCCCGGCCTGCGCCGACGCTTCTAACTTCGCGCCGACGATCCCGACCAAAGTGAAGTAAGTCAAATTGACCAACAGGTTCCAAAACAGGATCCCCGAAAGCAACTCTTCGGGCTCGCGCAGCAGGCTCGCTGCAAGCCGCGCCGCAGCGCTGCCCTTTTCCATCAGCTTTAGTTCGCGTGCGCGAAGCGAAAACAATGCCGCTTCACTACCACTCATCAGCGCGCTGGTGATCAACAACACCAACATCGGAACGAGCCAAGGCAGGATGATCTGCCAAGTGGTCACGACTCATCTCCGGCGCCACCGCGATCGCGATCCAACGAAACATCAAACTCACTGAGCGCCGGAACCAACATTGCGGCAGTCGTAAATCCGTAACCGGCTAAGACCGTCAACACGACAAACAATTGGTCGCGCTGCAGCAAAAACTGGGTGATCGCATAGAACGTGATCAGTGGCAACAAAAAGGAAGAGACGAAAATGGCGGAGGACGGATTTCGCCATCCCAAGGCGGCAAACAACGCTGCCCCACCGCCAAGAATCATCGCCAAGAATGGGGCTAACTGCAGTTGGAACGCCCCGCGAAAGCTGACCATGATCACCATCAGAATCGCAACGCCAATACACAGAAAAAAAACCGTCCCCAAACTGACCAGCGTCGCGGTACGCCCGGCGATGTAGTTCAATCCGCTGTGGATTCCCAACATCGATACGAAGGCATAAAGCTGCGAAGCGCCCAGGATCGCAAAGACGGTATTTTCAATCGTCATCGCACCGCTGATGCCCAGGTAAAGGATCAACGCAAGCGGCAACAGGATCATCTCCTTGGCAACATACAACACGCCCAGCATCTTTCCGAAAATGAACTCCGACGGCCGTATATCGGTCACCAACAACAGGTCGAGTGCTAGCCCATCGCGTTCGCCGGTCAATGAATTGACGGCCAAGGCGTTGACCAGCACGAGGCTGATCACACCGATTGCGGCAACCGGTAACGTGGCAACAGGCAACGCGCTTTCGGTCGAATCGAATCGTTTCAAAGCCTCGCCGCTGCGCACGCTGGAAACGACAATCGCACAAACGACAGCAAACAGCGCTAGAAACGCGACTCGAACGACGATCACCTTGCGTCCGTAAGCCCAAGTACAAATCTCGCGCCACAGCACCGGATTGTCCCAAACGCGTCGCGGTGAGCGGGCTTTCCAGTTGATCGTCGCGACCGAGGGGTCAACGGTATCGGCGTGCTGGCCGTCGGCTTGCGAGGAGATCAGTTCTCGCAAGTCGGTTCCAGTTTCTGGTTCGGGGGCCTTGAATCGGACTTCCTTGGACGGGTTCCAGTGGCGAACCTTATAAACGCCGAATAGCAACACGACCAGCGAGAGGACGGCCGTTGCCGACGTATAGGCTGCCACGACGGGGATGCCCCACTGGGTTTGTGTTGCGAACGGCGTCGCTGCCGCCGCGATCGCACCGACCGGGTTGATCCAATCGGCCAGGCCCACAAACTGCTGGCCGATCAAACCGCTGGCCGCGATTTCGGCAAACACGCCGTACAAAACCAACATCAAGACCGTCGTTGCGATCGCTTGAAAAGTCTTTTCCCGCCACAACCCGACAACGGTTCCCACAGCCGCGGCCAACAACACGGTGACCAAAGTGATTGCGTAGGCAGTGGCTATTTGGCCGATCGAAACGCCGCCCAAGAGCGATATCGTCAAAAACAGCGGCAATGCCGCGAACATCATCGACAGCGGCCCCAGCAGGCTGGCGGCACACTTGCCCAGCACAATTTCGCCGCCGCTCAGACGGGTCATCAACAACAGCAAGAGCGTACGACGGTCCTTCTCTTGCGCGACGTTGCTGGCCGCCCCGACCGCCGCAAGGCTGGCCAAGACAATCAATTGCAGCGGCGCCAATAACGCGAACATGCTGCTGCCAAAACGTGACAAATCGCTCGCGGATGTCAACGACCGGGTGCCCGCTAACACCAAGTAACCGGTGCTCAAAAGCACGAACAAAGACAAGACGTAAACGCCTCTTGCGAGATACGTTTGGGTTCGTTTGGGGGCAACAATGGCCTCCCGGTTGAAAACCGGTCCGAGCATAACGGGGTCAATTCTGGAATCGGGCTGGGGCAAAGATTACCAACAGCATAATCGATTCGACCCGTTCAGACGCTACCACAGCGCCGGGCCGAGTAATCGGCGCAATGAAACACGGCCGGGGCGGTCATTCTGGCGAAAAGCTGCCGCTCCGGAAATAAACTGACCTACTGTTTGGGGTAGAGGTTGTCATTACATTGCCCGGCCGATTGTTTACATGCCGCCATCACCTATCCACCGGAGTCACGATCGTGATTCAACGCTTCCTCAATAAAACCCGCGAGTTCTTAGCAGACGACTCGGGACCGACCGCTGTTGAGTATGCGATCATGCTCGCACTGATCACGGCCGTTTGCGTCGCTTCGGTTTCATCGTTGGCGACGTCCGTCGACCAAAGTTTTACAACCTCCGCTGATACAATCGCCAACGCATTCGGCAACTGATGAATCGTGTGATGTCCGAAACAGCCAACGCAAACCGACTGCGTGTCTTTCATGATACCGACGTCGAATTGCCTTTGGCGATTCGCTACGTGATCTTGGGGTTGGCATGCGGAACCTACTTCAGTTTCATGCTGGTCTGCAACCAATGGGTGCAGATGCCCGATGCGACAATCCAAGACTTTTTCCTGTGTGCGATCGAAGACGCCACCTATTGGTTACCCGGTTTCTTTCTGCTGGCACCGCTGGCGTTTCACGACTTTGTCAAAAGTTGCGGCAGGGTTTCCAAGCCAATTGCGCGCCTGCGTAATGAGATGGCCTTGCTCAATGAGCATCGAAGCGAGCGCCCCATCGAAATCCGCGATGGTGAAGCTTGGCCAGAAGTGCTGGCGCATTTCAACCAACTCCGTGGCGAATTGTTAACGTTGCGTCGCGAAGTGAGCGAATATGAAGCGATGTTGGGCAACGCGTCGGTCAGTGAATTGAATCAATCGCCAAAAGAAACGGCTCCTGTGACCCTACCGACAAACTAAAACTTGACGCCCCGCTGGATCGACGATGAGCGTTGATCGTTGCGGCTAACGCCATAAAGTTTGCAGCGGATTGGTCGCAATTCCTGTCGGCGGCAGGGGTGCCGAATAGCCGCCGGAGCCACCAGAGTTCAGGTCCGTGGCCCGCAATCCGGTCTGCTCGCTCGACCGCGACGATCCGGAATAAGGGGGCAAGGTTTGCGAAGCGACCATCGGATAGTTGGTCGAACCAGTTGCCGAAAACGGTGAGATCGGCGTTGAGGCATCCAGCGGCCTCAGACGTGCTGCCAACGCCGCTTCGGCCGATTGACCGGAATTGGGCGGCATCGATTGCTGGGGCGCCACACGGCCAACCGCTTCGTAGTCGATTTTCTCTTCCCGCTGGATTTTTACGACCTGCTGTGGCACATCGACCCGCCGTCGTTCAGTCACCCAATTGGTACGCGTTTGACGACGCTCGACCGTCTGGCTGCGTGCTTCCCAATGCGTTCGGGGCACATGTTCGTATTCCAATGTCGGCTGGACAAAAGGGTTCCAGCGACCCCGGACGCGCGGTTCCCAACTGTAGCTGACTACTGGCGTGTAGACGGTTCGCGTTTCCGGCGTGACGTCAACGACCGTTTCAGGGCGATAAATCGTGCTCTCCTGCGGCTTCACTTCCGTCTGAACAACCGGACGCTCAATCGTACGATGCACCTTACGGTAAACGATTCCGGTCGCAGGATCGGTATAGTAAGGCGAACCGTTCGCCGCGGGCGGTGTTTGCGCAAATGCATTGCTGGAAGCAACTTGGTGCATCAGGCCGCCGGCCAACGACATCAGCAGAATCGACATCGCACCGCTGCGTTTGAACCGCCGGACCGAATCGATCACGGCACCTCGCCAGCAAACGGCTGACTGAGCATGAATCTCGTTGCCGGGTGATCGAGGTCGAAGAGGGCTCATTGCCCCAAGGAATCCGAATGCCATACTTGTGCCCCTTGCCCAACGGGCATCGGTTCTCAAACGACTAGCAGTCCGCGACTTTTGATCAATCCATTGATCACTTGGCCACGTGTCCATAATTGATTTCGGCTGGACGACTGAGGTTGCTGGCCAAAAAATGGCTCGACCAGCGATTTTTTTGGCTGCCTGGAGCGAGAGTTACCGCGTTTACACCCCGCAGAAAACGGGGTGGTATGGTACTTTAACCAACCCCTTGAACGATTTGCTGTCATGATGGATGCCGCGTTATTGACGTTGATTCGATGCCCCGTCGATTACCAACCGTTGGCCATTGCCCCCGACGAATTGATTGCGAAATTGAACGAATTGGTCGCCCAGCGGCAGTTGCGTGATCAAACCGATGGATTGGTCGAACAACCGATGGACCAGGCGTTAATAACTGCCGATGCATCTCGGATCTATCCGGTGCGCGGCGGGATTCCTGCCTTGATCCCGTCGGAATCGATCCCAGTGCCAAAACATTTGATCTGATCGCAGCAGACTCGGCACGGAAATCTTCGTGACAAAGCGATATTCTTTGACACAGACGATGAACTTTGGCCAATACTTAGCAGTAAGAAACATGCATCGGGTGGCCGCCACCATCAGCCTGATGGGACATGATGGGACACCGCCCGGAGACGGGCTTACGGTCCGATCGCGATCCTCCCCCCCTCTCATCCCAGTCTTCGCAATCTCGTGTCCGCATCCCAACATCTAGCGGTTACTTGCTTGACCTGTGGCAGTCGCCTGAGGGTGATCGATCCTCAATTGATCGGCTCGATCGCCAATTGCCCCAAATGTGGTGCGATGGTCGAGATCAAACCCGATGAGCCGGTGCAACCGAAGACGAGCGAATTGGCCGGTCCGCCACAACGCGAAAACGGACGACGCATGGCGGTGGGCGATTCAACGGGAATCGACAGCGAAGCGCTGACGCAAAGTTCCATCACCGATCCCCAAGATCTTGGCGTGCCGCCTGTTGCGGACGGCACCGCATTTCAACCGAGCCAAACACCGGTCAATTCGGCCGGGGAAACCGATGGCGATGGCTCAGCCGCCGACTTGCCGGTCGATCCGTCAGCGGTCTGGCAAAGCCAGTCGAGTCGCCGGATCAGCCAAATGGCGTTAATCGTCATGTTGTCGCTCTTCGGACTGATCGCCGCCACGGTCGGTTTCATCCAATTCGCCCGATCATTCATCCGCAACGACGCCATCGCCCAAAGCAACGCTGACGCAGAGCCGTTAACCGAGCCGATCGCTGACCAACCGCCTGCTGTTGAACCGGACATTGCCCAACCAAGCCAGTCGCCGATCGACCCGCCACAGCCTGATGAGTCCGATCCCGGGTCGACCGAATCGATCGCGACGATCACGCCGCCGGCCATAACCCCCACCGACGCAGACTCCCAACCTGGACCGCCTGAGGCGACTCCAGCGGCAATGGCCGCTGTCGTGCCAAACGCGATTAATCCAGATGCGATGGGTCCGGCGATCACCATTCCACCGATCGCTGACGCTGGTACTGGCGGAATCGACGATTTGCCAGCCGGTTTACGAAAGTTTGTACCGCTGTTGGACGTGTCGACTGCAGATAACGGTGCCCCGCAGATCTTTGCGACGCCGCCGACGATTGATTCGGTTCGGCTGGATGCCGCTGCCGAGATGGAAACCGAAGAACCGCCGACCGTGAAGCGAGCTTCGATCGACATCCCTAAAATGTTGACAATGCGATTCGCAATCGACAATCGCGGTGCCACGTTGTCCGAACTTACGTTGCTGGTTTCTCAATTGACTGGCGTGCCGATCGAGCTGGAATTGATCTCGATCGATCTAGCCGGCATCTCGGTCAATCAACCGTTGCAGACGGTTGCGGGCTGGATGCCGATCGGCCAATGGCTGCAGCAATCGCTCGAGAGCGCCGGCCTGGAGATGGAAGTCGGCGACAACGTCGTGTTGGTGCACGCATCGGCACAGCGACTGATGGAAGCTAGCGGAAAGGCGCTGGTGCTGGACGATTTTGGCGACGATGCGGAAACGATTGCACAGTGGCTCAAGCCGATCGTGACCCCGATCGTTGGTCCCGCTGTTGACGCCGCTGTCCCAGATCCGAACAAGGATGAAGAAATTGAACCGCCAGCGGATGCCGCCGCAAAACCGCCCGGCGCTGTCGCCGGTAACGGTGAAGCGAATCCGATGGTGCCGTGGAGCTATGACGCGGCCGAGAAACGATTGGTCGTTCCCACGGACCGTTACCTGCTGGTCCAATCGATTTGTGCCGCCGAAGCGATCCGATTGATGCGTGGCAAGCCGACCAAACTGCCTCGAGAGCATACGGTGCGTTGGATCGGTCAATGGGCTGGGGACAAGCAACCGGAAAACGCCCCCAGCACGATCAGCGATTGGCCCGTGGTCGCGGACGGACCCTCCGGCGCCCAGCTCGATTCGCCGCGCACCATCGCTGGCCTGTTGCGCCGTGTCGCGACAGAAAATCTCGCCGCCGTTGCAGTCGCCTGGCAAGACGCGATCCGTCATCAAGTCTACCCGACCGACTTGGCAATGCCGCTCAGCGATGGTTTAACCGTCGGAGCGTACCTCGACGAACTGCTGGGCGAATCAGGGCTGCAGGCGCGCGACTGCGGTGGATCGATTTGGTGGATCGGTTCCGAAGGGCTGTATGATCGCTATGAGGTGATCACTTGGATGACGATTCCCGCAGGCTCAGGCGGCGTGATCGCAAAACGGCTTGCGCTGACCTTGGGCGTCGCCGATCCAGCAGAATTGCCAATCACTTGGGACGAGTCAACTTTAATGATCCGAGCCCCGCGTTACATCGCCCGTCAATTGCAACGGTTCATCACACCGTAAACCGCACGATCGCGTTAATCGACAAGATGCGAACGTTCGCCATTTCTTTTCCATCGCATCCTAGCGATGCGCGGCGCTCCATTTCCCTTGGCGTCAACCTGCGGCGTAGCGTTCTGCGGTCGATCGAGGCGCGTTTGCACTGTCGGCCGTATCCCCCGAAAAACTCTTTGCGCTACCCTGGCCAATCATGTCTCTGCCAAGAATTGCCCTCTTTCGCCTGACGATTGTTGTGATCGTTCTTTGCTTCAACCTGTCTGCTGCACACGGCCAGGTCGGTGCTTGGGGCGTCGGAGGCGTGCGTTATCGCGGGCCTCTGCTGAGCATCGAAATCGGTTCCCAGCCCGCTCCGCCGTGGCATTACAACCGCATGCCGCCCGGTACAGATCCGTCGCTACGCCAACAAGAACGGTTTTATCACGAACTGGACCGCATGCATCGGTATCAAACGCGCGAAGAACGATACGAAAACGATTTCCGCGATCGCTACTCCACTGGCGATCCGTTTTATCACAACCATTATGCCTACCGGGGATTCGGGACAAACGTTGCATCCGAACCAGTCTTCCCGCCGTCCTATCCGCACTACGGCCGCAGCGGTGTTTTCCCAGCCCCCGAAACACAACCGGTTCCCGGCCTCGCTTACTCGCGTTCCGATGCACAACGACGCCGGGTTCATGCCGATGCCGATGTCGCCGATCTGTTACGAGCAGCCGCGAACCGTTTGACACAAAGCCTGTCGCGGATGCGCGACGGCGAAGTTTGGATGAATCAACTGCAACCGCAGCGGATCGTTACCACAATTGATCGCGCCGACTTTCCCGGCTCCTTGATCGATCTGGTCCAGCATTATGAGGCCGTCGCCAACACGCCGCGTTTGGTGTTGATCGCCGAAGCAAACGGCTTCCGCGATACTCATCAACTGCTGGCTCATTACGTTCGCTTGCAGTCGCGTTATCCAGATGCGTTGTTTCATTCGGAAATGCAATCGGTTGAGTCAATGCCATTGGAATACCAGGATTTGGAACCACGCGAAATCGTGATACCGCCTTCATCACCGTCGATCTCCAACGATCGCCCCATTGAGTTGAACCGACCGATCGTCGATCCCAGTGGACTCCAATCGCAAATCCCAGCGAGCGTTGCAGCACCTGCGACTGGCGTTCCGGCAACTCAGCCTGGCGTGCAATGGTTGCCAGCACCGCGAGGCGAACGCGAACCGATTACGCCCAGTGGTGAATGATACGGGCGCGACGATAACATACCGACCGTCGGCGGTTCGTCCGGTTGAAACGCCCAGCAAACGACCTTATTGCAGTGGACCCACACAATGGGCTTGTCGATGCGTTTTGCCATGCTCGCCATCGCAGGCTTGATCTCCGGCGCGTTTGCCAACTACCTGATCTATTCGTGGGCCTACTTCCCTCGGCACATCAGCCCGTGGGCTCCACCGGTTCCACCGATTCCAACGGACGATGGAACAAAAACGGTACCATCACGTCGCTGGACCGATCGGATTCCCGTTCTCGGCTGGCTTGGCCTTCGCCGTGAATCGCCGCTGCACGGCAACGGGTTCTGGATTCGTCCTTTGCTGGTTGAAATCGGTTGCGCTTTAACGCTGCCGGTTCTTTACTGGTATTACACCCAGTCGGGCGGACTGTTGCCCGATCCTGCCCGTACCGCCGCGGGCATCGCAAGCTTTTCCCCTTGGGCCCACTCGCTGTTTTTTGTCCATGCGATCCTATTTGTATTGATGGTCGCTGCCACGTTCATCGACTTCGACGAACAGACGATTCCGGACATCATCACATTACCAGGCACCTTGATCGCGCTGGTGATTTCGACGCTGCCATGGCAAACGTGGCTCCCTTCAGTCGTGCTTTGGAACAACCAAATCGGAATCACAGAAACGACATTCAACATACCTTGGCCGTTTGCGGCGAAGTGGTCAGGAACCAGCGGCCTGTGGGTGGCACTCGCGATTTGGGCGACCTGGATCTTTGCGTTAATGGATCGTCACCTAGTACTGCGTCACGGCCTGGGGCGCGCCGTGGGCTACCTGATTCATGGCATTCGTCGACGTCCTGAAACCAAACCGCTGGTGGTCCTTGGCACCGTCGGCTTGTTCTTGATTTGTGCCGTCTGGACATGGGGCGTCGTCGCTTGGGCCGGACTGCTGTCTTCACTGATCGGACTGGCGGTCGGCGGCGGAAGCGTTTGGGCCGTGCGAATCGTCGCTAGCGCCGCAATGCGTCAAGAGGCGATGGGTTTTGGAGACGTTACCTTGATGGCGATGATCGGTGCGTTCGTCGGTTGGCAAGCGGCCCTCGCAGGCTTCTTTCTCGCGCCGCTAGCCGCCGTTTTGATCGTCATCATCCAGTTTATCGTCACGCGAAAACCCGCTGTGCCGTTCGGCCCCTACCTGTGTGCCGGCACCGCAATCGCTGTGATTTTCTGGGACCTTGTTTGGAACCAAGTCTTATCGGACTACGCGATGCTAGGATCACTCGTCATCTATATCCTTGTCGGAGCACTGCTTGCGATGGGTGCATTGTTGTTGGTCTGGGGAGCCATCAAACGAGCAATCTTTGCGAGATAGCCAGACAGTCAGATCACGAGCCCGATTTGTCGATGGATGGTCGACCTGATTGGGTCAGTCTTCGGTGGGCGGTTGCAAATACTCGCTTGACGGATAGGCGTCACGAAACGCCTTGTTCCACTGTGGCGTTGGATGAAGCGTGTCGCCTGGGCGTAACTTAGTCTTATCGCTCAGCAAACGCAGATGCTGGGCGTTATACAACTTGCCACTGATCGGCGTGCGTGCCAATTGATAACCGATTTCACCAGCGGAATCGTCGAATAGCATGCCGGTGACCTCCGACACAAACAACTCTTGGCTCAATCCGACGCCCGTCGTTTCGACACGATCGCCAATATCAATCCCTTCACCTCGGATTGGCAACCACAAACAGGGTCGCAGGCGAAAGACGATCTCGCCGTAACGAAAATGGTAGAAAACACCATCGTAAAGAAAGCGACAAAACACCCGTTTGCTCGGCACCATGCCATCAACGATTTCGTGGTCATCCGGATGAATCCAATCCGAACCGTCTGCGGGCGATCGCAGGAACACACCATAATCAGGCAATACCGGCACCACGCCATCCGCATCATTCACGCGAACCTTACTCACCCCCGGTTCGCCCGTCATATCGTCATCAGGATTCATCTTTATCTCCTCGGGCGAGCGGCTACGATCTCATTGATTTTCGTTCTGATCGCGAAAGTTCAATCTTTAACATTCAAAACACTTTCAACTCGTTCGCTGGACCAACAATCCCAACTTTACGAGCCTCCTGCGTTAACCGCTTCAGCGCCGCGACTCCTGCATCCCCCAAGTCGCGCGTCCACTGATTCACATACAAGTCAACATGCTGCATCAGCACGTCATCGTCGAACTCCTGGGCATGTCGTCGCATGGTCGGCAGTGCCGCATCGCGGTCGGCAATTGCATACTCGATCGAGTCGCCAATCACGGCCTGCACACGCCCAATCACTTCATCGCCCAGCGTTCGCCGTGCAATGATTCCGCCCAGCGGTAACGGTGACCCGGTGGTCGCTTCCCAACGCGT
>DNWZ01000536.1 GCA_003506095.1 Planctomycetaceae bacterium
TCCGCATTCCGGTTCACATGATCGATGTGCTGAGCAAGTTGCGCCAGGCCCAGAAAAAGCTGACTCAGCAATTGCGCCGCGAGCCGAGTTGCGAAGAGTTGGCTGAATACACCGAGGTTGCTGTCGAAGAGGTTCGTCGTGTCATGGACATCGGCCGTCATCCGGTCAGCCTCGATCGTCCGGTCGGCGAAGGTGAAGACAGCAGCTTTGGCGAGTTTATTGAGTCGAGCGACAGTGAGAATCCGGTTCGATGCGCTGGAAACGGCATGTTGCGTGATAAAATCGACGAATTGCTTCAAACGTTGACATTCCGCGAACGTGAAATCATTCGTTTGCGTTACGGACTGGTTGACGGCTACAGCTACACGCTCGAAGAAGTCGGACGGATTTTCAAGGTAACGCGAGAGCGAGTTCGTCAGATCGAGGCAAAGGCGGTCAGCAAGCTGCAGAGCCCGAGTCGAGTTCAACGCCTAGACGGTTTCCTTCGCGAAGCAGCATAAAGGCTTGTTTAAAGGCTGCGGCCCGCATCGAGTTTGCGGGCCTGGCTCTTCATGCTGCGTCGAAAATGCTATAAATCAACGATCGTTTTATTCGCTCCGGACGCTCGTATCCGGATCGATGTCTAACAAGTCGCTGATTCAGGCTAGCGCGATGACTTTCACTAAACCATTCAAACTGCCTTCGCTTCCTGTGCCGCAGGAACGATGTTATTGGGTTGTTGAGAATCGGTTTCTTGCCGGAGCCTATCCTGGGCACTCCGATGCCCATGCCCACAGTAAACGTATTTCGCTGCTTTGGAATGCCGGGATGCGCACGTTCATCAATCTGATGGAAGAGGGCGAAACGAATCACACCGGAAAAGCTTTCGTGCGGTATGACGATGTCCTGCGTGAAATGGCGGCGCAGAACAACGACCGCATCGCTCATCTGCGATTTCCCGTTCCCGATACCAAGATTACGACCATCGATCGAATGCGTTCCATTTTGGATGCGATCGACCTTTCGCTGGTCAATCATGTTCCCGTTTATGTCCATTGCTTTGGCGGTATGGGCCGAACGGGTACGGTCGTTTGTTGTTGGTTGTTGCGTCATGGATTGGCAACGAAAGACAACGTCCTGAGTCTTCTGACGACGTTGCGACAAACAGATCTGCAGCGAGCTTCGTGGCCAGCACCCGAAAACGATGTCCAATGCCAATTCGTGATGGATTGGATAGAAGGTTACAATGCCAACACCATTCAACCCACGCGAAGCCCATCCGACCAGGAGACTGACGCGATTCGCACAAACGCCAAACCGACGGTTGCAACATTCAAGGGGAATTGGTTTGAGCGACTGTTTGGCTTTACGGAGAGCGGTCGGAATAGCGTCTATGCGGAACTCGAGGTCGATGGAATCAATCTGAGATCCAAGACTACCGGGGCGGCGTGGGTCTGCGGCGAACTCGAGATTGTCTCACTTGCCGATTTGCGAAAACGCACCAAGTGCCTTCGCGAAAATGGGTCTGATACAATCCGGCGAGATAAGGCAACCGGTAATATCAAGGTCTCAGAATTGGTTGGCAATGCTAAGACATTGCACGGCGAAGCGAGTTCCGCAGGAGCACTGTTTCAAGTCGCCTCGCAATTCAACTTGCTCGAAATGATTTCGCCAACTGTCACTCCCGAGCAGGGGATTACTCTTTACGCGGGTGATCCGACGCAAGGCCCTGCCTGTGCGGTCGCATGTGCCGCTGGCACGATTTACCGCAACTATTTCGTTCAATTGGATGGCCAGATCGGACAAACCGCAAACCAGCAGGTCGACTGTTTAGCGGCCATCGGCGATGCGTTTGGCAATGCGAACTCGCGGTTGTGGCAGATGAAAAATGGTTACGCATTGCCATCTCCCGAAGGTCTTGAAGAGATCGATCGTAAGCTCCGTTCGATGTCAGAATCGGATCTAGACGAATTGCGAAGCATGCTGAAGATTGGCTTGCAGTGGGATACGCAAGTCATGCTCGATGGCTGTGATCACAAAGTGACTCAGGCGTATTGCTCGGCATTGCCAGTCGCTTACAGCGGTTTGTCGTCGCGATCATGGGAAAGATTCGCTAGGTTGATTCTTGAGTCAGCCTACGAAGCGACATTTGCCGCCGCAGCATTGAACGCTGCGAAGCATGGAAACAATGCGGTCTTTCTCACTTTGCTCGGTGGCGGTGCATTCGGAAATGACCAGACCTGGATTTTGGATGCGATTCGTCGCGCAGCGAGATTGTATGAAAGTGTTGAATTGGATGTGAAGATTGTAAGCTTCAACCAGAGTAAACCAGCAATCCGCCAGTTATGCGATTCTTTCCGGGCCTGAACCTCCTCAGTTTCTTTCATGAATGCTTTCTTGTCGCAATGCTGTTGACGGACAAGTTGCAACCGTTTTGCTAGGTGCGAACTGCGACTGGCCATCCCATCGCCCATTGAAGCTGCAGTTGCGATCGGTTGTAATCAACGACCGCACGCATATAGGCTCGTTGTGCTGTCTCGAGCGCCTGGATCGCTTGCAAAACCTCGATAGGCAGTCCCTGGCCATCGCGAATACGATCGATGTTCCGCTGATAAGAATCCTGTGCCCGACCGATCGCTGTTTGTGCCACCTCCATTTGCTGTTTGCGAATGCTTGCTTGCGCGTTCGCCTCCGCCACTTCTTGCGCGACCTGATCCATGATCCGCAACTTGACATAGTTTGCTTGTTGGACCTGTGCGTTCCTTTCACGTCTAGCCGCACCTTCTCCCAATCCTAAATTGCGAGTCTCCCAAACCATCATGGCATCGATGTCATAACGCCCACCAAAATTGTCAGCGTTGCTGCCCAGTCCGCCGCCAAAACTTGTGGTGCTGAAGCCCAGCAGAACGCTCGGCACGAACGGAGCATACTTTTCTCGCTTGAAGGCTTCACAGGCTGCAGCTACTAACGCTTGCGACTCCTTCAGTTCGGGCCGTATCGCTAATGCGGTTGCTATCAGTGTCGGTTCGTCGGAATCTTGAGGCTCCAGCTCGATTGGAATTGCGACCGCGTCTTGTGGCAATAGGGTGGAGGTCATTGGGATACTCAACACACGGGCCAGGCGCGTCGACGCGACAAGCTGCCTTTCTCGAACGGCAAGCTGGCGAGTTTGCAACAAAGCCAACTCCGTCGCGGTTCGGTCGGCATCCGATTGCAACCCTTCGCCCGCTTGGGCATAGTCTTCTGTTAACGTTACAAGATCCTTGGTTCGCTCTACCGCTTCCGTGATAATCTCTTGATCCTGATAGGCCTCCAGCAAATCGATGTATGCGATTGCACTGTCCAGCATTTGCTGATTGAGCGTTGCGGCTGCGGCATGTCCTCTAGCCCAAGCGGTCATTTCAGCGGCCTTGGGCAGAAAGATCGCATCGGCTAGATGAAACTGAGCCACGATGCCAGGTTCCGTTGGCGAACCGGCTGCGACCGCACCAGCACCTAAACCGTAGTTCATCGAGTTTAGGTTGACGTCGACAATGCTGCCATCGACAGCCTGGTAATTGCCATCGCGACGGCGATAGTTAAATCCTGTCTGGATGCTTGGCAACCACATGACTTTGGCTCGGTCAAGCTGGGCGTAGGCTTCTTGCACTCGCCAGCGTGCAAATCCGACGACTGGGTGTTCTCCACCAATCATCGCCAACGCGGTCGGCAGATTGATCGGAACAGTGTTTCCGTTGGGCTGCGGTTCGACCGATTCGGCGATAGTCGGCTGTTCAGTCGGCTGCAATTCTACCGCGGATGCGAAAGCGACGACTGCGGGCGGCGCAGTGGCTTGCAAAGACGGGTCCGGCTTAACTGCCCAGCCTGTTTCAACAAGAGATGTTGGCGGCGTGATGAGGTGCGATACCGGTTGAACCGGTTCGACACTCGTCGTTTCAATGCCAGTTGTTTGAAACTGTACGGCAACTGCTGTTGGCGGTGACGGAATATGCGGCGGGGTGCTCGCACACCCTGTGGCCAGCACGCAGCCAGGCATGGCACTTATCCAAAACAGAACAGTTCGCTTCATCTCGCTTTTTGCCTTCAATTCCCGGGTGCAGGAATGCATGCGCGTTCGCAGGGACTTTACTCGATATGTGTCGACAATCGGTCAATCGGCTAATAGCGTCTGTAGCGATTGATCGGCAAATTCTCATCTTAAGGCCTTAGCCAATGCGCTATGGAGCGATTAAGATGGAAGGTCCCTTTTTGGCAAACCTTGCCGTTTGGCGATAAAGAATCAATTAATGGGGTAAGCGGCTAACAAGTAATTTGACCCCGTCAAACCGTCACGTTGGCCACTCAATCGGAATACTCATGCCCGAACGGCGCTATGCCTGTTCAGGCCTACGAATAATCGGACTCCACACTGCATGCAACTCATACTCTCAGCCATGCGTCGCCCGGCGACCGTGATGGTGCTGGTCCTCAGCCTCGTTCTTGGCTGCTTTTTGGCTGTCGGCCCCGCGGTTTTCCAGCATTACAAATGGCCATACCCCGCTGGTCTACCCAAGGGGATGGAGGTCGACATTTTTCCGAAGCTGAATCTGCCAGTGATCTATGTCTGCCAACCTTATGGTGGCATGGACCCCGCACAGATGGAAGGTTTTCTGACCAATTACTACGAATATCACTTTCTGTATATCAGTGGAATTCATCACGTCGAATCGCGGAACGTCCAGGGTACAGCGTTGATGAAGTTGTACTTTCATCCTGAGACCAATATGGCTCAAGCGATGGCAGAGACGATCAACTATGTGAACCGATCGCAGGCTTTCATGCCCCCCGGAACCGTGTCGCCTTTCGTCATGCGGTTCGATACAGGAAGCGTCCCAGTGGGGTATCTGGTGCTTTCTAGCGATACCCGCAGCATCGCCGAGATCCAGGATTTGGCGCTCTTTCGAGTTCGCCCGATGTTCTCGAGCCTGCCTGGCGTGTCGGCACCTCCACCGTTCGGCGGCAGCGCTCGCTCGATCGTCATCACGGTCGATCCCAAGAAACTGCAGTCGTACAGCATGTCGCCCGATGAAGTGATTACCGCACTGACCAAAGGTAACACGCTGAGCCCATCGGGTAACATTCCGATCGGTGACTCCTATCCGATTGTTCCAGTCAATTCGGTTGTTAAAGACCCGCAACAGCTCGGCACGATCCCCGTTCGCACCGGTAAGAATCCAGTCTACATTCGCGACCTCGGTACCATCCAAGATTCCGCTGATGCGCCGGCCGGTTATGCACTGGTCAATGGTCGGCGAGCGGTTTACATCCTGGCGACGAAGCGAGCGGAAGCATCCACGCTCAGCGTTATCAACAACATCAAAGAGGCACTCCCGAAAATGAAGGAAGCCCTTGGCGCAGATGGCCAAGGGATTGATGTGCGGTTTGAGTTTGATCAGTCACCGTATGTGACACGCGCCGTCGGTGGCGTGGTTACTGAAGGTGTGCTGGGCGCCGTCTTGGTCGGGTTGATGATTTTGCTGTTTCTGAGAGATTGGCGAAGTTCTCTTATTGTCGTATTGAACATTCCATTAGCGCTTTTTTGCTCCATTCTCGCGCTCTGGATCACGGGCCAAACGATCAATCTTATGACGCTGGGCGGGTTAGCCTTGGCCATCGGTATCTTAGTCGACGAAGCGACAGTATCGATTGAAAACATCCACTCCCATCTTCAGCGCGGCGTTCCGTTGGCCCGAGCTGTCCGCGATGGATCCATGGAAACGATCGTTCCACGGTTGCTTGCGATGTTATGCATCCTGGCAGTTTTCGTTTCGTCGTTTTTCATGCAAGGCGCTGCTCGGGCACTGTTCGTCCCTTTGTCGCTGGCAGTCGGTTTCTCGATGATCGCTTCCTATTTTCTGTCCAGCACTTTTGTGCCAGTAATGGCTGTGTGGTTGCTTAAGACATCGCCTGAACACGACGCAAATCACCTGTCGGCGTTCGACCGCTTCCGTGGAATCTATGAAAGGACGCTTTCAAGGTTGGTGAGGATGCGATGGTTGGTTGTGCCCGCTTATCTCGTGATCTGCTTTGGGCTGATCGCTTGGGTCGCTCCGCAATTGGGCAGAGGCGTTTTTCCGGTAGTCGATGCAGGTCAATTTCGTCTAAGAATGCGTGCTCCCGATGGAACGCACATTGAGAAGTCGGAGGCATTGGCCAAACAGGCGCTGCAACTGATTAGTGACGAATTAGGGCAGGATAACATCAAGTTGACGTTGGGTTACGTCGGCATGATCCATTCAAACTTTCCCGTAAACGCGGTCTATCAATGGTCACGTGGGCCCGAGGAAGCCATTCTCTATATTGGTTTGCGCGACCACGTGGATCTGTCGGATGAAACGATGAAGGAACGGGTACGCAATCGACTCGCCAAGGAGATGCGAGATGTTCGGTTTTCATTCGAACCATCGGATATCGTTAACGAAGTGATGAGTTTCGGATCGCCGACGCCGATTGAGGTGGTGGTCAGTGGCGCGGACTTTGCAAAGAATCGACAGTTTGTTGAATTACTGCGTAACGAATTGGCTCGCGTCCCCGCACTTCGTGATCTGCAACTCGGCCAATCGATGGACTACCCCACCGTGCAGGTGAATGTCGATCGCGAGAAGGCAGGGCTCGCAGGACTCATGCCAATCGATGTGGCACGGGCGCTCGTGACGGCGACTTCATCCAGCCGATTTGTGGTGCCGAATTACTGGGCGGAACCGAAGAGTGGTGTGGCCTATCAAGTCCAAGTCGAAATCCCGCGTCCCGTTGTTCGATCACCTTATGACGTCGAGACCATCGGTTCGATCGACCAACTCGGTCGTATCCCGCTTCGTAAAACCGAACAGGGGCAAGTTCTGATTCGTGACGTTGCATCGCTCGAACAAGGAACAATGCCCGGGCAATTCGATCGTTATAATATGAAACGTCAAGTCACTCTTACCGCCAACATTGCGGGAAGTGATCTCGGTTCAGTATCTTCGCTTGTTCAAAAGGCAATTGCAAAAGCTGGGCCACCGCCTGCGGGCAGCACTGTCGAACTGCGAGGCCAGATACCGCCGATGCAAGAAATGCAGTCGGGTCTTTCGATCGGGTTGCTTCTGGCGATCATGGCCGTCTTCTTATTATTAACCGCCAACTTCCAATCGATCCGCTTATCGCTCGTTACCGTGTCGACAATTCCAGCGGTCGTGACAGGAGTGGTATTCGTGCTTTATGTCACCAACACAACCGTGAACATTCAATCATTCATCGGTGCGATTATGGCAGTGGGCGTTGCTATGGCCAATGCCATCTTGCTGGTGACATTTGCCGAAAAGCGACGTACGGAAGTCGGCGACGTGAAGGACGCGGCGATTTCCGG
>DNWZ01000157.1 GCA_003506095.1 Planctomycetaceae bacterium
GGCGAAGCGATGCCGGTGCTGGAAATCAGCGGACTGGAAGCGTTGCCGGACGGTCGCGTTGCGGTGGCAGTACGCAAAGGCGAAGTCTGGATGATTGACAACGCGTACGACGAACCGGCTGATAAGGTTTCATTCAAACGATTCGCTTCGGCGCTGCATGAACCGCTCGGGTTGTTGTTGCACGACGGAGAATTGTTAACGGTCCAGCGCGGCGAGCTGACCGGGTTAAAAGACACCGATGGCGATGGCGTCGCAGACCAGTATCGCACAGTCGCGGGTGGCTGGGGCATGACCGGACACTATCACGAATATGCGTATGGTCCCAAACGAGACGGTGATGGAAATCTTTGGATCACGCTAAACATCGGCATGGGGCTTCGCGGCGCAGAACTCACTCGCACTGTAACTGATCCCGTGCTGGGATATCGCCAAGCCGCATGGCGAGGCTGGGGGCTGCGACTGTCATCCGATGGGCGTTTGGAACCGATGTGTGCTGGGATGCGGTCGCCCGCCGGCTTGGGCGCCAACACTAACGGCGACATGTTTTATACCGACCAACAGGGAAACTGGGTCGCGACCAATTCGCTGCATCACATGCGACGCGGAGCGTTCTATCATCATGCGGAATCATTGGCATCGATGAGTTTACCGATGTCGCCGATCAGTGGCGTCAGCCAGATTCCTGACGGAGTGGCTTATCCGGCGGCGATCGCAAGGTTTCGCCAGATGAAACCGCCGGCGGTTTGGTTTCCCTATAAGAAGATGGGGCAATCGACGACCGACATTTTGTTAGATTCCAGCGACGGCATGTTCGGCCCCTTCGCCGGGCAATTGTTCGTCGGCGAGTTCACTCAGGCTTCGATCAGTCGTGTGTTTTTGGAAAAGGTGGATGGTGAATACCAAGGAGCATGTTTTCCGTTTCGCAGCGGTATGGCATCGGCGGTATTGCGAATGTCGCAAGGCATCGATGGCAGCATGTTCGCGGGTTTGACCAATCGTGGTTGGAGCAGCCTGGGGACGGCATCTTATGGGTTGCAGCGATTGGTATGGACGGGAAAAACGCCACCGGAGATTCGTGAAATGCGAGCGACAGCCGATGGGTTTGAATTGATCTTTACGAAACCGATGGACCGCAAAACAACATCCGATCCAAAGTCGTATCGCTTGTCCAGTTACACCTATCAGTATCAGTCGGCATATGGCAGCGACGAGATCGATACGAAAGAATTGACGGTACAATCGGCCATCATTTCGGATGATGCCTTAAGCGTGCGTCTGGTCGTCACGGGACTTCGGCCGTTTTATGTACACGAGTTAAACGCCAGCGGATTGCGAACCGATTCGGGTGAACCGCTGTTGCATAGCGAAGCGTTTTATACATTGAACCGGATTCCGAACCGATAACCATTCACCTGCCGCAACAATGGACACCCCATGATCGCCAACTTTTCTCCAGCGACCTGCGTTGCCCCTGTCATGGCCATCATCCTAGCCATGGTGTCCTCCAGCGCGTTATGGGCACAAGATCCCAATCGTGTTAAAGCGGGCCAGAACACCCCGGCACAAGCCGATGCTAATACGCCGCCAGCCGATGCCGCTATCCGCCAACAGATCGAAGATTTCTTTACAGAATACGAAACGGCGATGCGAGCGGATACCGCTGACGAATTGCTCAAAATGGTCGACTTCAAAGCATTTGCCGATTTTGTGTTGGATCAAGCGCAAATCGAATTTCCCGAAGGGATTCGCCGTTTGTTAGTCACTCGACTTATTCAAGCGACGAAGCAGGAGTTTGGCATGGCGGGCGAAGCGTGGGACCGGCATCGAGTGCTCCAGGCTACGCCGTTTAAGGATGGCAAAACGGTCGAAGTATTCGTTCGGGCTTGGTCCGAAGATGGTGAATCGTCTCGCAATATTTTTTGGCTTGAGAAAAGCGATCGATGGCGAATCATCGATTGGTTGGATGTCGAATTGGGCATCCGCAACTCAACCCTGATCAGCTCCATCTTGCGTGAGACTCATGCATCCAAGCAGTCCAAGGAATCGATCCAAACGCTCAATCTTTTAAACCAGCTTTTCGTCGCCGCAAGGCAGCAAGATGTCGACTCCACTGGGGACTTACTCGTTAAGATAACCGGACGATACGTCCCAAACAGCATCGAAGGCTTACGCTGGATTGTGGAGGCTTCGACGGCATCGTATTACGAACCGCTGGCAACTCTAGAGGCGACTGAAAAGGCGGAGGCGTTTGAACCCGATGCAGTGTTGACCGAATATTTGAGATTAAAAGCCTATTTTGACTTGGGCGAGTACCAACGGACAATTCACCATGCCCAGCGATACTTGAATCGCTTCGGCGCAGACGAATCGACTTACTTAATCAAGGGGCTCGCTCACGCCGAACTGGGGCAAATCGACGAAGCACTTGAATCTTATGAGGCAGGCCTTCAGGACAATCCTCAATCCTTCGACCTTATCTCTCAGTATGCGAGTGCAATTCCAGAAGATCAAAAAGACAAAGCCTCGCAATACTTTCTTGCAATACCGAACCTGATGGAATCATTCGAGGAGTTTGCAGATGAATTCGAAGCCAACGAGCAATTCATCGCATTACAGATCCTGCTTGATTCCGCGACTTCGATCGGTGAAACAGTACCCCACCGCGAATATTACGAGTGCATCGTTTTGCAGGGACAAGGCGACCCGTCTGCAGCTTTGGACAAGTTAATTGCTGCGGCTTCACAATTGGACGCAGACGATGACTATCGAGAATACTACGAACAAGCGATTTGCAATGCAGCGATTAAGTCATCGCAAGTGATGCGAGCTTACGAAAGTTGCGAAGAGAAGATCGATTGCTTTCGTATCCTGCTAAACGGACTTCATGCTGAACTGAATGATGAGAACACCGACAGCCAGGCAAAGCCCAATGACCAGGTGCAATCAAAAATCGAAACTGAAATCGACGAATTGGTTGCAAAGCACTTGGCGACGCACAGTGCTGACTGGTTAACCTTCGTGATACTCGGCGACCGAGCCTACTATGACGAGGATTATGAAAAAGCAAAAACGCACTACGAGTCGGCGCTAAAATACCGCTCCAAAGAGGACTCCAGCGACACATTCCTTTACAACGCTGTTGCTTGCCACATCGAAACCGATTCAATCATCGCCTTCTATCAATCATCAGACTTCAAACAGCAGGTTTACGACATCGCAAGGTATCGTCTTTCGTTCGATAGCCAAGAATACCAAGAACTCCAACGCCTTCACCGAGCCAATTTTCCGAATCTTCCCGAGTTCGTATTGTCACAGATGAAGACGCTGTACGCTGAAGGCCGCTATCAAGAAGCGTTTGACGCGTTCGCTCGTCTTGAAGTAGAAGAAAAGGAAGATGAAAAATCTTATTTGCTGCAGCAGATCGAGTTCATTCGCGTTCTTTGTCTTGCCAGGCTTGGGAAGAACGACGATGCGATCTTGTCGGCACGCCGTCTCGAGGAAGAGTATCGCGATATAGCACGTGCGTTGATTTTCGCGATCCGCAACGACCGAAGCGGGTTTCGCGGTGCCGTCCAACGGCTGATCGCAGCGGGACAAGGTTTGTCGCGAGAGGAGTTTGAGGAGTGGGTCGATGTACCAGAGGTTTGGTTTGAAGGGCTGATTTCGAAAGACTCAAGTACTGCAACATCCAATCCGGCAGGCTTTGCCCCTTATGACGAGATTCGTCGTTTGATCTTTTTGGCAAATGAACCGATTCCGCTTGATATGCGATTAATTCGCGAAGCTGCTGCGGACGCCGGTCTGTCGATCTTTGAGATTCATCGCCAACAAATGTTAACCGAGCAAGAAAATTACGTTTGTGCGCTTTCGGCCGATGCGTTTATCGTCTCGTCAGAAGGTTTTAAGTTCTTCTTGTACAAACGCGAGGCGCGGTTCTTGGACCAGTTATCGTCGGCCGGGATTGAATACGACGAAAGTGATGAAGCGTTGCAATCGCGGATCGCGGAACACGCGTCTTGGTTCTCGATCGATGTTTTAGCATGGCCACAAGCCACGGATCGCCAGGGACCGTCTGCGATCCCACAAGACGCGGTGCGCCGCATGATTCAAC
>DNWZ01000649.1 GCA_003506095.1 Planctomycetaceae bacterium
GAAACACTGGTGGTTTGGGCGACCGAGTTCGGACGAACGCCGGGCGCGGAGAAGAGCGACGGCCGCGACCATCATCCCTACGGATTCTCGGTTTGGATGGCTGGCGGAGGACTCAAGGGCGGCGTGGTGCATGGCGCGACGGACGAGCTAGGCTTTCATGCGGTCGAGAACCGTCACTATGTGACCGATATCCATGCCACGGTGCTGCATCAATTGGGGATCGATCCGAGAGCGATGGAAGTTCCCGGCCACAAACGACTGGAGATCGACTATGGCAAGCCGATTGATGAGATCATTGCCTAGGGCCGCTCGGCATCAAACAAAGTTACCAACGAATAACCGATAAGGAAGGCTTCCCAAGGGTGAGACGCGTGATTCGCTAAACCGTCAATCCTGAATATCGCGTCTAAAAGTGCGCAACGCCGCGGGGTTACGCTTCCCGTTGACGTGACACGACTCAGAGCCTATCCGAAAAGGGAACCCCTATTTCGCTTCAGAAGCGATTGCCTGGAACCAAGCCAAAGGATGTTGCGGAACTGCCTTTCTGACGCCTTTGCGACTCGTCCCCGGAAAAAATTACCGAACTTGATTTTTGCAACGACGAACTCGCATCAGAACCATTTCTGATTGGCGATCGACACCGATTCAGTCACTCAAGATCCACTGCCGACGATTTCAGCATCGATTCGATCGTCACAAATGATTGAGCATCGAGTACATTGAAATTGTGTCGTGTCGATCGAAACTGTCCGCCCACTTGCCCCAGCACTCATTCGATGTTCGTCCTTCGACCGTTGATTTTATCTCTCGCGACGCTTTTCGCTCTATCGCTCGATCAGGCGATGTTCGCCACCGCAGATGAATCGAGCAAAACGCAAGCAAGCAGCTTCACTGAAGTCATCGCAGGTGATGCGCTGATCCGAGAAAGGCTGTACCAGGAAGGGATTCGCGGCACCTTGGTGATCTGCGGGGGTGGCACGATTCCCGACGAAGCGAAGCAGCAGTTCGCCGCTGCGATCGAAACGACAGACGATTCGAAAAAGCCGGTTCTGGTTTTGCCAACGGCGTCCGACAATCCAGAGGCCGCGATCGCCAAAGCGACCGTATGGTTGCAGAAGTTAGGCATCGAGGAAGTTTTATCGCCGACTTCTGCCGAGCTGAACGAAGCAACGCAGACCGACTTGATCGCTATGATTCGCCGCTGTGGTGGTATTTGGATTTGCGGTGGCCAGCAATCGCGAATCGCCAACGCTTATGCCGGAACCGATGTCGAAGCGGCCATGCGTGAATTACTCGATCGAGGCGGTGTGATCGGCGGCACCTCGGCGGGCGCGGCGATCATGACGAAACAGATGATCGCCTCGGGCAGTGACAAGCCAGAAATGGCAATCGGATTTGATCTGCTGCCCGATTGCATCATCGACCAACATTTTACTGAGCGGAATCGTGTCGAGCGGTTGAGAGCGGCAATCGCCCAGAATCCACAGCGGTTCGGATTGGGGATCGATGAGGCGACCGCCGTGATTGTTAAAGGACGCAATGTTGATGTCGTTGGAATGGGAGCGGCGACCATCGTCCTGGCAAAGGTTTCAGATGAATCTTCTGATACTGCGGAATCGGCCGTACGCGACGAGGTTGTCCAGAAGATGCCCAATCAATCGCGTGCCGATTTGACTCAACTGCGACGCGCGGCCCGGTGGCGTGCCTCGGGAATCGATCCTGGCAAGCCGAGCGGCGAAGTGCGACACGTCCCCAGCGGATCGCTAGTGATTGTCGGTGGTGGCGGTATGCCCAAGGATATTGTCGATCGATTTGTTGAACTCGCTGGCGGCACCGAAGCGAGAATCGTTGTACTGCCAACTGCGGTTCCGCGCGAGGAGGCGATGCGACAAAGGGCACCGCGTTTTCTGACCGCAGCTGGCGTCAAAAGCGTGACCATGTTGCCACAGAGCCGAACCGAGGAAGTGGCCGGTGAAGCGTTTCGCCAGGCGATCCAGCAGGCAACCGGAGTTTGGTTTGATGGCGGCCGACAGTGGAATTTTGTCGATGCTTATGAGAATACAGATGCCGTTGAATTGTTTCATGACGTCTTACGTCGAGGTGGCGTCATCGGCGGATCATCGGCCGGTGCAACGATACAAGGCGAATACTTGGTACGAGGCCATCCGCTGGGCAACTTTGTGATGATGGCCGAAGGTTATGAACGCGGGTTTGCGTTTTTGCCAGGAGTCGCCATTGACCAACATTTTGCTCAGCGCAATCGCTTCCCAGATCTGATTCCTGTGGTCGAGCGTCATCGCCAGATACTGGGCGTTGGCATTGACGAAGCGACAGCGATCGTGGTGACCAAGAGCCGCGCTGACGTGATTGGACGAGGGGCGGCGCACTTTACTTCGAGCGAATTGATCGAATCGTTAAAGACAGAGGGAACAGAAGATTCCACCGATGGTGACAATTTGAAACGCCGTTATCGAACAGTCGAAACGGGGCAATCGATCGATTTGAAGACGTTAGAGTTGATTGAACAATAAGAATCGATGCATCGTTATCTGGTGCATCAGGGTACCGAATCCAACGCTTTGTGCGTTGCGATCGGTGACTGCCGGGCTTGTCTCGGCTACATAGCAACAGGCTTGGGGTGCTGAGAGTGACTGACCGACGGAGCGGTCAGCGACGATGGCAGACGCGGTATCGCAGGCCGGTGGCTCGTGGCGATCGCAAGGGCGCATGGCACCACGCGCCTTTACTGTGTCTCGTTGCCAGCCTCAAACCGCTGCTGCAGGCCGTCCAGTTTGCGAGCCAGCTGCTCGGTCGTTTGCCCCAATAATGCTTCGTCGCTCTCAACGGGCTCCGAAAAAATTCGTTGCAGAATTTGGATTTTCCCTGCATGAAGACCTGCTTCGCGGCCTTCCTCACGGCCTTTTTCACGCGCTTCCTCACGGCCTTTTTCGATGGCCATTCGTTCGATCGATGTGATGTATGGCATGTGTTGCTCCTGTTCCATCTGTTCGAGTTGCTGACGAAAATCTAACGCACTCTCGCGACGATGGCTTCGCCGGGGTCAGACGCGGGATTCGGGATTGGTTGGCTCTGAAAGCCGCGAAGCGGCGAAATGCTGTAGCCCCGGGTGAGCGATGACGAGCTCCGCGAGTCAAGCGTAACCCGGGGTTTACGTTGATGCGAAAGCTGGCGACTCGCAATCGATTTGCCAACCTGCTGAGTCGTAACGAGTCGCAACCGATTAGAATGCCGGCCTAACCGGACGGCGATTCACTGGACTAGCCACCAAAAGTCACAGAACACATAAAAGTTAACGCCGGATAAGCGCGGAGCTACATCGTTTCGCCAACTTAGTGGTTATCTGCGTGGTTACTGACCGGCGGAGCGGTCAGCGACATTGCGCGCCATTTTGATTCCTAGCTTTCGCATCTTTCCGTATAAGGTTGTGGGCTTCAGTCCGAGAGCAGCGGCGGCTCCTCGGGGGCCATAGATCCTGCCGTCATGTGCATCAATCGCATCAAGAATCGCCTGACGTTGCAGATCGGCAAACGAACGACCGGCATGACCGGCGAGCGGTGTGACTGCGTCGTCGCCGGTTCGAGACGATTCGCCATCAACATAACTAAGGTTTGCACCGTGACCCTGAAGCCAGGTCGCATCGATCAGCAGGGTTTCGCTGGAGCTGACAATCGTTGCCCGTTCAATCAGGTTTTCTAGCTCGCGAACGTTGCCCGGCCAATCGTATGACATCAACAACTCCATGGTTTGGCGTGGCACACGGGTGATTTGTTTGCTCAGCCGTTCGGAAAAACGGCCAACAAAATGATCCAATAACGCCGCGATGTCTTCTTTGCGCTCGCGCAGTGGTGGAACTGATATCGGAAAAACGTGCAAACGATAGTAGAGGTCGTCGCGAAAATGGCCGTTGTCGATATGAGTTTTTAAATCGCGATTCGTGGCTGCGATGACTCGGGTGTTGATCGGAATCGGCGTACTTCCGCCCACGCGTTCAAAAACCCGCTCTTGCAAGACGCGCAGCAGCATGACCTGCGTTTCAAGCGGCAT
>DNWZ01000513.1 GCA_003506095.1 Planctomycetaceae bacterium
ACCGACTTGCACATTTATAAATGGGACGCTTGGGCCAGTAAGACGATTCCTGTGCCGATGGTCGTCGGGCATGAGTTTGTGGGCAGGGTCCTTGACATCGGTTCCAACGTTAACGACTTCCGAAAGGGCGAGATCGTCAGCGGCGAGGGGCACGTGGTTTGCGGTCGCTGTCGCAATTGCATGGCGGGTCGCAGACAGTTGTGCGCCGAAACGCAAGGTGTGGGGGTCAATCGCCCCGGAGCGTTTGCAGAGCGGATCGTGTTGCCGATGACGAACGTTTGGCACCACGACCAAACTCTGTCACGCGACGTACAAGCGATTTTCGATCCGCTTGGCAATGCGGTCCACTGTGCGTTGTCGTTCTCGGTGCTAGGCGAAGACGTGCTAATAACCGGTGCCGGACCGATCGGCGCAATGGCCGCTGCGGTCGTTCGCCACGCCGGAGCCCGTTTTGTGGTCGTAACGGATGTAAATCCGTATCGTTTGGAGTTAGCGTCCAAAATGGGGGCTACCCGCGCGGTCAATGTGATGAATGAAGATCTGGCGACTGTCCAGAAAGAACTCGGTATGACAGAAGGGTTCGACATCGGTTTAGAAATGTCCGGCAACCCATCAGCGTTTCGCCAGATGTTGGCCAACATGAGCCACGGCGGCAAAATCGCGATGCTGGGCATCCCCGAACAGGACATGTCGATCGATTGGAATACTGTCGTCTTTAACATGTTGACCATTAAAGGGATTTACGGTCGCGAAATGTATGAGACTTGGTACAAAATGACGGTGATGCTGCAGAGCGGATTGGATATCACACCCGTGATCACTCATAAGTTTCACTATACCGACTTTGAGCAGGGATTTGCCGCGATGAAAAGCGGTAATTGCGGCAAAGTGATTTTGGAATGGGCCGATTGACGGGCGGATGCGTCAAAACTTTTATCACAAAGATTACTAATCATGAATCAGATGCCGATCGACCATATTCGCCAGACCTTGGACGAGATTCGCAGCGCGGGCTTGTACAAACTTGAACGCGAAATCACAACGCCGCAAAACCCAAACATCGAAGTCGCTGGCGGTCAGAGCGTTTTGAATCTCTGTGCGAACAATTACCTAGGGTTAGCGGATCATCCGGAAGTGATCGCAGCGGCTCACGAAGCGCTCGATCGCTGGGGGTATGGTTGTGCGTCGGTACGTTTCATTTGTGGCACCCAAACGATCCACCACGAACTAGAGAACCGTTTGACGCAGTGGCTGGGCACCGAGGATACGATCCTTTACTCATCCTGTTTTGACGCCAATGGCGGCTTGTTCGAGACGCTGTTGGGGCCTGAAGACGCGGTTATCAGCGATGAATTGAATCACGCATCGATTATCGATGGGGTTCGGTTGTGCAAAGCAAAACGGTTTCGATATAAGAATCGCGATTTGGACGATCTGCGGCAAAAGTTGCAAGAAGCAAAAGACGCCGGCGCGCGACAGATCATGATCACCACCGATGGCGTCTTTTCGATGGATGGTTATATCGCTGATCTAGCCGGCGTTTGCGACTTGGCCGACCAATTCAATGCGTGGGTTCACTTTGACGACTGCCACGCAACCGGGTTTGTCGGCAAGACCGGCCGTGGAACGCATGAACATTGTGGTGTCGTGGACCGGATCGATTTAACAACCGGAACGCTGGGCAAAGCGCTCGGCGGGGCAAGCGGCGGTTACACCAGTGGTCGCAAGGAGATGATTGAGCTGTTGCGTCAACGTTCGCGCCCCTATCTGTTCTCCAACTCGATCGCTCCACCGGTTGCGGGCGGAGCGCTCAAGGCGATCGAATTGGCAAGCGAATCGACGGAGTTGCGAGACACGTTAGAAGCCAACACAACAATCTTCCGCAATGGGTTAGAGCAAGCGGGTTTAAACGTCTTGCCAGGCCAGCATCCGATCGTTCCGATCATGTTGGGCGATGCGGCGCTGGCCGCAAAGATGGCTGAGCGGCTATTAGAATTGGGGATCTATGTGATCGGATTTTCGTATCCGGTTGTGCCGATGGGCAAGGCGAGGATTCGGGTGCAGGTATCGGCCGCGCATAGCCACGAAGATTTAGACTTTGCGGTGAAAATGTTTGCCAAAGCATATCGGGATATGAAGTAAACCGAGTGAGCATTCAAACCCAAACGTTATTGACCGTTATTGCGGGATACACCGCGCTGGTAACTGTCGCAAGCGTCGTCGCATACGTACTGTACTGGATTGATAAACGCCGAGCGGTCGTTGGTGGCCGACGGATTCCAGAAAACACATTGCACTGGACTTCGTTGCTCGGTGGTTGGCCGGGGGCGATCGTCGCCCAGCGTCGTCTGCGACACAAAACCAAAAAACTGACCTTTCGAGTTACCTTTTGGATAACCGTATTGCTGCACCTGATTGCCGCGGGAGTGTTTCTGTATCAGTTCGTAGCCCCGCCTTTAGGCAGCGTCCCTAGTTCGTAGTCCCGCCTTTAGGCGGCGCCCCCAGTTCGGAAACCGCCTAAAGGCGGAACTACAAACCCATATTAATCGAATCACGAATCAGTTTGATAATATCTTCGACGCTGCCAAGTGACCTTAACGCTGATCCGGAAGCGAGCAGTGGGTTGGCAAGCAATCGTTGGTCAACTGCGGATCGCAACTCTTCCAAATGTTGGTCGCGGGCGTCTTGCGTTACGCGACGCAATAAAGCGCGCAACACCATATCAACTGCCAAGCGATGCTCGTCCGATTTCGCCTCGTCGTGCCGCTCGACCCACGACTCGATCGAATCTCGCACCTCCTCTTCGCTCAACAACGCAACAAACTCATCCGACGCCATCGGCAAAATCGCCAAACAGGTCGACATGCCGGTAATAAACTGTTTGATATTCGCGAAGGCATTGATCGGGTCTTGTAAGTTGAGTTCCTGCCCTATTTTTTGCAGGTTATCCAACCGATCGAGTCGTTTCGAAAGTTCTTCTCTAGCAAGAACCGCATATTCTTGATTTCGACCCGATGCTAACATCAACTGGCTTTGGCAAAGTAACCTGGCGAAACGCTCGTCTTCGCTTTCGCCGCCGGCGGCAAGTTCGTTGAATGTCAAAATCCCATCTGCTGCAGCGTCAAGGCTTAAGAAAACCTCCGTCATATAGCTCGCGCGAATGAATGCGACGGCAAAAGCAATCGCCTCGTTTGCCTTAACCCGTTCATTAGCATCGATCTTCTGCAGGTCGACGAACATCAGGCCGCTTTCGGTGTCCAGCGACATCGATTTCCGAAACATCGCAAGACGATCGGCCGCTTGTTCCTTTTTGTTGAGCTTCCACAGGCAATAGTATTCAAAGAAATAAGGGTCGTGATGAATGCTTCTTTGAAAAGCCATCTCCAGCAATTGTGTCATCGTTAACGCTTTGATTGGCTGGCGGTCCACAGCGGCCTGTTCATACCACTTCCAAGCTTCCTCGAAATCGCGATTCATCAAATAATAATGCCCGACTTGGCTTCGTTCATGGCTATTGACCGCCATCCAACGAA
>DNWZ01000135.1 GCA_003506095.1 Planctomycetaceae bacterium
CCTTCCAAGTCTGCGATCGCTCGCAACGTCGACAGGTGGTCGCGATGCAATTCGTCACGCCGCGCCGCAGCCTTCGCGACCGCAGCTTCGGCAACCGCCCGTTCCGATTCGACCTGGTTGACTTTGGCCCGCGCGGCCGCCAAATCGGACTCGTAACTTCGCAACCGCTCAGCCGCCGAGCGTAATTCGGATGCCGCCGATCCCGACTGGGTTTGCAGCAATCGCAGCCGCTTGAGGCTCTTCAACATCGCCGATTGCAAGTCACCAACCGCTGCGGTGTCAGCCTGTCGCTGGCCAGTGAAGGTCGCGACCATACGACCGATTTCGGCCTTTTGTTGTTCGGTCGCACGAGCCTTTTCGGCCACCTGTTGCAATTGCCCGTCGATCAATTGACGCTCAGCCGCCAATTCATCGCGCCGCTGCTCGGCATCGGCAACCGCAGCCTGCGCGCCCGCCAATTCAGCTTCGGCCGCCGTAAACTCGTCGCTCAGCGCCGCCCAGTCGTTCCAAGCGACTTGAGTTCGCAACTCGCGCAGCCGTTCGGTCGCCTGGCGATAGCGTTCCGCCTTGCTCGCTTGACTCTTCAGGCTCTGCAGCCGCGTCGCCACTTCGTCAACGATGTCGCCTAATCGAACCAAGTTTTGCTGGACGCGACCGAGCCGCCGTTCGGCCTCCACCTTCTTCGCCTTGAAACGGCTGATTCCGGCCGCTTCCTCAAAAATCGCTCGGCGATCCTTGGCGTTAGCCTGCAACATCCGGTCGACCTTGCCCTGTTCGATCAAGCTGTAAGCGTCGATGCCGATGCCGGTGCCGCGAATTAGGTCTTTGACGTCTTTGAGCCGACAGGGCTGGTTGTTGATCAGGTATTCGCCTTCGCCGCTTCGGAAAACGCGGCGCGTCACGCGAACTTCGGGCGAATCGACTGGCAGCGTACCTGTCGAATTATCGAACACGATCGTCGCTTCGGCGGTCCCAGCGGCCGGACGTCCCTGCGACCCCTTGAAGATCACGTCGGACATATCTTTGCCGCGAAGCGCCTTGGCGCTCTGGCTGCCCAAAACCCATTTGATCGCGTCGACGACGTTCGATTTTCCCGAACCGTTCGGGCCGACGATGACCGTAATTCCGTCAGGAAACTCGAACCGAGTGCGATCGGCAAAGCTTTTAAAACCGGCCATTTCGAGTGCTTTTAGCATGTCGCGAAAGTTGGCCAGGTGGATAGGTGAACAGATAACAAACCGCTAGCAACGAGTTTAGACAGATTTGCTGAGAAAACCTAGTGCGAAATGCTACCCCGCAGCTTTCCCTGAACAGTGAAAATGCGGCATCTGGGAGCAATGGACGAGACTCAGGGGGCTGGGCGACTACTGGGGCTGTTGGTGACCTGCGGCGGCTGGGCTGCGTGCTGTCCCTGTTCACGGATGTAAACGTTCGATGAACGTTCGTGAAGACTTGTTTCGATAGCCATGCTGCGGAATCGGGAGGAATCCGGTAAAACCACCTGCAAGTTCTTAACGTACCGGCAATTTCATGCACTCGCCGCGCAAATCGATCGACCAACCGTTTGCTTCTCTCTGAATGGCCAAGAAAAAAAGCGTAACGCTCGCCGCTCCGGTCGGCAAATCGACCAAAGGTGGCGGAAAATCTAGCGGGAAAAAGCCTGCTAAGAAGGCTGAGCCTAGCTTCAAGACGATCGCCGAAAATCGCAAAGCGAAGTTTCGCTATGAGATTATCGACAGCGTGGAGTGCGGCATGGCGTTGCTGGGCAGCGAAGTGAAATCGATGCGGGAAGGGAAACTTTCGCTCGACGAAGCCTATGTGCGGGTCAAGTCGAACGAGTTGTGGCTGATCGGTGCCGACATTTCGCATTACAACAATGCGGGGATGTGGAACCACGACCCGCGTCGGCCCAGGAAATTGCTGCTGCATGCTCGCGAGTACGACCAATTCGCCGGTGCGGCGCTCGAACGCGGTCTGACGCTGATACCGTTGCGTGTCTATTTCAATGAACGTGGGTTTGCGAAGTGCGTGATGGGGCTGGTACGCGGCAAAAAATTGCACGACAAACGCGAAGTGATCAAAGAACGCGAAACGCAACGTGGGCTGCAGCGAGCGATGCGACGTCGCTGATCCGTTCCGCTATTTTCGAAAGTCAATCACAGTGCTTGAAATCCAAAACCTCAAAAAATCGTTCGATCAACCTGGCGGCGGTCGGCTGGACATTCTGGACATTGAATCGTTGGTGATTCAGGCGGGCGAACAAGCGGTGCTGATCGGCCAAAGTGGTGGTGGCAAGACGACGCTGTTGCATCTGATTGCCGGATTGCTGACCCCCGATTCGGGTTCGATCCGGATTGCTGGCACCGACATCACGCGGCTGAGCGAATCGGGGCGCGACCGCTTTCGTGCATCGATGACCGGATACGTTTTTCAAACCTTCAATCTGTTGCCAGCCTTTACGGCGATCGAAAACGTTCGATTAGGAATGTCGTTTGCCGGTGGTCGCTATGACGCGGCGCGTGCGTCAGCGTTGTTGGATCGGGTCGGTTTGGCCGATCGGGCAAATTATCGTCCCGGGCAATTATCGGTTGGCCAACAGCAGCGAGTCGCGATCGCACGGGCGCTGGCGGGTCGGCCGAAGGTCTTGCTGGCCGACGAACCGACCGCGAACGTCGACCCGGCTAGCAGCCAGACGGTCATCGAGTTGATTCGTGACAGTTGTCGCGAAGACAACGTGGCGCTGGTGCTGGTCACACACAGCATGGAAATCGCGTCCAAGTTCGATCGTGTCGAACGTTTGGAAGAGATCAATCGTGTTCTGGTCACGAGCGTCTAGTTGTTGACCGAGTTAGGAGTCTCTGTTGAACGTTCACGCCCAGCAAGATGCTGATGACGACGCCGACGATGCCGAACTGTTGGCCGAGTTTCGATTGCTTTGGCGCGACGCCGCAGCGCTGTGGGACGAACACGAAAACGAACCAGCCTTTGAAGGCTACGTCGGCTCGGATTTTTTCGCTGCGTGGACGGTTCTGAAGTCGTTACGCGGTCGAGGGTCGACTTTTCTGGAGTGGGGTTCGGGGCTGGGTGTTGTCGCGATCATGGCATCGCGCATGGGGTTTGACGCCGCAGGAATCGAGATCCAGCCCGAATTGGTCGATCTGGCACAGTCGCTCGCCAAACGCTATTCAGCCGACGTCGACTTCGTTTGCGGCTCGTTTGTGCCCGATGGTTTCGAGCCGGATGCGTCGGTGGGCGACGAGTTCTTTCGCACCGACAGCGACAGTGCATCGG
>DNWZ01000133.1:0-5633 GCA_003506095.1 Planctomycetaceae bacterium
GTTTGAAGTCACCGCGCAGCAGGTCAGCCAGCGACCAGATATAAGCTGCGGTTTGGGAGGAATTTGCGGTCATGAAACGTCTTGTTTCAGTGACGGGGCAAGGTGGCGTACGAAATCGAGCTTGATAGCGCCGCGAGTATAACGCCAAGAACGATGGCTGCTGATCAACCGCTGCCGATTGACGCTGGTTGCCAAACCCTCCCCGGCCGCTTGCGCGTCCGACGCTTCGGGAGGCAGGATGCCATTGCTAAAAGAAACGATTGGGCATCGTGACGTGAGACGACGTCGCTGGCTTTACCCGCTGTCCACGCTGGGCCAAGGCAATGCGCGGTCGGATTGCTTCCCAGTGTGAGCTGGGAAACTTGCCAGAAGCGACTCGCAGAGCGTTGGTTGCATGCCGCACGAACAACACTCGTCACCGTTCGCTAACTCGGCTTATCACTCGTTGCTGGCTAGCACGAATTGACCGCTGAGTTGCGTTACTTTCCCGCGACGGGAGATTAGGCGGCGATGCGGCGGTTCATTGAATTGATCGCTGGCAGTGCGTACTGCACGGGTTGATCGTCGCCCGTGACGACCTGGCAACCAAGTCGTCGATCGAGGTTGATGATCACCGGCGCACGCAGGTTTGTCGTTACAGCGCCGGGTTTTCCTGACAGCGTCGTAAGAATGTAAGTGCGATGATCGCTGCGCATTTGCAGCACGCCCAGGGAATGCCCGGTGACGTGAACGCGATACTGCGGGACGAACATCCGAGGGCTGATCATTGCCAGCGCTCGATCGCCGCGCGAGGCGCTCTGAAGCCACGCCACGGCAGGATTTTCGGGGTCGGGAACGAGCAACCATTGCCGCAGCGTCTCCAATCCGATCAAGCCTTGCGGGAACAGAAACAGTTCTTGCTCGTCGACTTGCAGTGTGCCAAATCGCTGGGTCTCGATACGCATCGTGATGGCTTCCGAACGGTACACAAGGGTTGCAAACGCATTACCGCTGTCAGGTTTGCGGCCGCCGACGGCGGTCTGCCAAAATCGACTGCGATATTCAGTCTAATCATCGACCGATCGATCCCTAGAATCGATCAAAACGCTACAGAAAGTCCAACAGCGACATCCGTGCCGACTGGGCAATCAATTTCAAAGACGCTTCTTGCGAAGTTTGGCGGGCGGTGATGTCTGTGATCACTTTCGCGATATCCGCGTCGACTTCTTGCGAAAGTTGAGCCTTCAGATCGATCACGGTATCGTCGGCCACTTCCTGCATCCGATCGAGATCTTGAGTCCACAGGCCAACCCGTCCGCGAACCTGGTTGACCGTTTCGCGATCGACATCGAGTTGTCGTTGCAGACTTTCAATCACCGCCGGATTGCCATCACGGACCGCGGCCGCCAACCGGATCAGTGTGTCGATCGCACCGCCAGGATGACGCGGGGCATAATCGGTGCCGACCACCGAGACGACTCCGCCGGCCGATGTGCCGAGTCTTTGCGTCTGCCCCTCGGGTACCAGGCCCAACGCTACTGCGGCGTTGCTGGTGTTGCCAACGCTGACGCTTAACAATTGCGTGTTGGCGGGCGCCGAAAGCGTGATGCCGTTGCCGAAACGATTCAGCGTCGCGGTCACTCGGGGCGCCGTTTGGTTGCCCAAATGATTGTTGATCATGTCGATCACTTGACCGACGGTTTTGACCCCTTCGAGTTCGAACTCCAGCGTTCCGCCGTCGGTTCTTTCGATGATCAAATCGGGGCCCAGTTGTGACAAAGTCACTCCCAGTCCACCGTTTAAATCGTCTAGCGGAACGGTTCGGGTGGCACTGCGGATCCCGAGTTGACCCGCCGCAGTTCCACCGTTCTCGCCGATCGAATAATCAGCGCCACTGGCCAGTCCTCGAACCAAAATCCCTTGGCCGGACGGATCAATCTCGGCTCGCACATCAGCGCCGCTGCGATTGATCGCCACTAAAACGTCGCCGATGCTTTGGGCCGCAGACAGATCCACCGTAAACGTATCGGCTCCACGCCGAATCTGAATGCCAGCGGAAACGTTGATGCCCGCACCGCCAGCCAATTGGCCCAGCGGTGTCGTCAGCGAAAGTCTTGGCGATAGATTCGTCGCGACAATCGGCGTGGGAGAGAACCCGGCGACGTTCAGAATCGACAAATCAGCCGCCATTTTGCCGCCCGGCATATCGTCAACGACCAAACTGCCGCCCAGGCCGTCGGCAAAATCGATCGTTAAACCGTCTGGGGTCAGCGTAACGTCCAGCGAGCGTCCATCGAGGTTGAGTCCTTCGAATGCGTTGATAACATCGCCCACCGTACTGGCCGTTCGCAAATCCAACTCGACCCAATCGCCACCACCAGAAACGCGAATGATGCCCGTCGATACACCCCTGCCTTGACGCAAATCGCTCAGCGACGTGTCGTCATAGATCGCCGGTTGCAACGACGGACTGCTGGCGATCGGCGACGCCAGGCCAAACGATTCAGTGCCAGAAACGCCGATCGCGATCGGTGAATAGCCGCTGGTGAATGTCTGGCCAACCGCTTCGTTGCCCTGAAACACGACATGGCTGTCTTTAAAGGCGAGGGCGCTTTGCGACTGCAAGTGCCCACCAAGCAATTGGTGGTCACGAAAAACGGAATTGGCCGACGACACCGCCGTGCGGACCGCTTGATCGATCGTCGCGGCCAAAGACTCGCGCTCATCGCTGGTCAGCACATTCTGAGCCGCTTCGACCGATATGCCACGCACATCGATCAACAGGTCGCCCAGCGTAGACAGCGCCCGATCCGTTGCCGAGTAGAAACTGCGAGTCACATTCGCATTGCGGCTTAACTGTTCCGATCGACTGATCCCTCGTTGCAGGGTGATCGCCCGTCCGGCCGCCGCCGGATCGTCGCTGACTTTCGATACTCGCAAACCGGTCGACATCTGATCGAACGATCGCTGCAGCGCCACCTGATCAGCATTCAACTGGCCCAGCAGTCGCTGGTTTTTCAGCGGATCGCTCACGCGAGAAATCGAGACGGGAAGCGACGTCATCGCAGGTGTTGTCCCAAAAGCCGAAGGTTCAGCGAAAAAACGCGACACGGTTCAAACCCAGCTCGTTCGTAACAAGCCGTAATCTGAACTTCGGCCCGGAACACCCGCAAACTGAAGCCAATCGCTACAACCGGCACAAACAAGCCTCGCTTACCGCAGGCGTCTTGTGCCCGCCCAGTCATACCTGGCGAGTCGTTTGCACCACCGCTTCGCCTTCACCGTTCCACTGTGCGGTCGACCCAGGTTCGAAATGCGATCGCCGCGCGTAACCGAGGGCCAGCCAATGCCCCGGTGATTCGCCGGGGACGATGCTGGTCAATCGGCCCACGACATTTTCGCCAACGGTCAGTTGCGTATTGGGCGGCGGGCAGGTGGCCGATGCAATTTGCCAAAGCACCAATTTCTTTTGAACTTGGCCCAAAGCGTCCAGACGAGCGACGGTCTCCTGTCCCAAATAGCACCCTTTGTGGAACGAGATTGCCATCGCGTCACGATCCAATTCTTGGGGCAGGTTCTTGTCATCCAAGTCGACGCCATACCAAGGGAATACGGCTTTCACCCGCAGCAGGTGAAATTCAGAAACTTCGGCAATTTCAGAGGTTGATGCGTCCGCCATTGTCTCGGACCGCTGCAACCACTGCTGCATCGCCAAAGACGTTCCCGCCAGTAAAACGGCAGGCCGACCGCCTAAACCGCCATCTATCTCAGTCGTGCCCAACCACGGCACTTGGTACGCGGCGATCGCGTTATCTTCTGCCTGGCCGACGATCGATCGCCACGAGAAAAAATTTGGAACTGTTGGTTGCCCAAAATCGACTGTCGGAGCCAAGTTCGTCAGCGTTTGTTCATCGATCAAGCACGCGGCCATCGTATCGCTGCGATCCAGGACGGCGGCATCTTCGCGGATCGTATAGCGGTCGAAGTGAGCGGCAATCGCCTCGAATTGGTTGGCGGCCCCGATCAGTCGCAACCCGTTGTCGATTGCGTATACGCAAAAATGACCAAGTGTCTTGCCTCGCACATCGGTAAAAAACGCTTCGCAACCCGAATGGGCGGTCAATTGCAACAGCGGCGCGGTGCATAAGTTGTTGGCGACTCGGACTGCGTCCGCTCCCACAACATCGACAACGCTCAGTTCAGGGGGAGTAATGAGTGGCATTGCGGCAATCGGCTGGGGAAAAAGCGGACCAAGAATATGAAAAATAAGGAATTTGTGATGTAAGTGCTAGCAATCGAGCGGCGATCGGTGAAAATTAATCGCTACCGGGATCATCTGACTGGACTTTGAACGTCAGATCGCAGACAATCATTGAACGAGAGGCCTTGCTGTCGTGCCAAAGTTTTTACAGGTCTCTCGACAAACCCTTTTCTTTCTGGAGCGGCGTGACATGGTACAAGCAAGTGGCCTTAAGCCTACTCGACACAGCGGTTTTACGCTGGTGGAGCTGTTGGTGGTGATCACCATCATCGGCATTTTGATGGGGCTGCTGATCCCCGCTGTTAACGCTGCCCGCGAAGCTGCACGACGCAATCAGTGTTCGACTCAAATCAATAACCTGTCCAAGGGTGCGATTCAATTCGAGATGGCCAAGAAGCGCTATCCGGGTTGGTTGGAAAACTTTGGCACGTTCTCGGGGGCGGGTGATCCGAGTAATCCCGAGGACGTAACGCTGACGTACGCTGCACACAACAAGCTTGGTACTTGGGCTGTGAGCTTGCTGCCTTATCTCGACGCACAACCAACATTCGAAATCTGGAACGAAGATAAATATCCAGCGCAATCAGGTGCGGGGTTTACGAAGAATGCGGCGCCGAATCTGGCAATCATGCAGTGTCCTTCCAGCACGACGATCAGTGCAGACTTCGCGAAAAATAGCTACATTTCGAACAACGGCATGGAGCCAACAGGTAGCGTGAGCTTTGCCGTTTCAATGTCACGGGCCAACGGCGTATTTAACAACAAGTTTGCGGGTGCGGGTCCCGTCTCGGTTGGGGATAATGTTCGCGCCGATGATTTGAAAGACGGAGCCGGAAACACGGTTTTGTTTAGTGAAAGCTTGCAAGCAATGCCTTGGTCGAGTGTTTCAGCAACTCAGACTGGCGTTGCAGCTGACACAACTCTTTATCCCGGTGCTAGCCGCTATGTGACAGGTTTTGTGTGGCATTTTTGTGATCCAAATGGCTTTGCAAGCGNNATACGGTAGTCACTTACTCGACGATAAGTTTGCGTTGCGAATGTCCCCCCTACCCGCTAGCTTACCAAACGGAATTTCCGACCTTGCTCGCCCGTCGTCAGCACACGTCAGTGGCGTCAACATGGGCTTCGCCGATGGGTCGTCAAAGTTTGTTACTGAAGACATCGACTATCGCGTCTATCAGGCATACATGACAACGCGAGGCAAGAGCAGCAACGTGCCGTTCCGAGAATACGTTCTCGAAGGCGAAGCGCTGTAAGCCCGATCGGCTGATTCTCGCTATTTCAAAAGCCGAGGATGCAATGAGCATCTTCGGCTTTTCCTTTTCGTGTCGGCCCCTTTTCTGGCTGGCTGACTCGCATCGTCCGCTTCACAACATCTCTTAATCATGTTGTC
>DNWZ01000133.1:5670-21243 GCA_003506095.1 Planctomycetaceae bacterium
ACTGCCCAAGCGCCCAACGGAAGTCTGGCGACATCCGCTACGCCTATGCGCGATAATATTGATTGAAGGCGACCACTTTGCCGTCGTCCTTGCGAACCAAGTCGAGTTGCCTCAGCGCCGCTTCCTCATTGCCAAACCAATTGATGTGTTTCATCAGCCCATCGATCGACTTTCTCAGCGATACCAATCGCCACAGCACATTGGGCGCGGGGTCCGCAAAGTGACTCTCAAAGGCCAGTTCGGGCTCGGTTGCATTCTCATTGTTCGTCAATTCATTCACCGAAATCTGGCGACACCTGAATAAAAAATATCAGGCCCCTTTTAAGCAGAGCCTAGTTAATGGACACAAACGTTCAGTTCTGCTTGTCGAGCTCTCTGCTTTGGGAGCCTGAGAAGGCCATCTGAAATCTACCTCACGATTTGCATCGATGAGAACCCGAATTCCAAAGGGAGGGGGAACATTGTTTCGCTCTAACCCTGACTACTCGAACTTATCCACCTTAACTTTGAGATCAAAGTAACCGAAGAGGATATCGCAGCGAAATCACCCGCCAGGCGAAATGCATTCCACCATGAATGGCTCAATTGCTGCACAAAAGGCCACTCGTCGATGATCGAGCTTTGATTTGTTTTGGAAATCGCCATTCGTTTTTTCACAATACCGCATTGCGTTCACTTTTTGGTAGGCTGCATCGATGCAAGCACAACCACTGGCCGCCGTTCACGTTTCAGCCCTTGCCTGTCATGCGCAGGCATCGACGATCTTGGCTAAAAGCGATCCGATCGACGCTGAAGCGATTCACCAACTGCGGGTCCTGAGCAAACGGCTCCGATCTTATTGGGAACTTTTGCAACCGTTTGTCGGCAAGTCACAAGTTAAGTTGGCGACCAAGCAGTTGCAAAACGCCGCTTCGAGATTCGCCGCCGCCCGCGACCACCATGTGCTGGTTACTCTGCTGGGCAAGCTTGCCAAGAAAGCGAAAAAGCCAAAGCTGCAATCGTCCTTGAACGATGTTTTAAAGGCATTCATTGAATCGCATCGGACCGATCCACCATCCGCTGAGTCGGATTTGCCGCATTCAGGCGATGACGACGCCCAGATTTGGCAGCTCGATCGGCGGCGCTGGGAAAGCCTTGATTTTGGTTCCGACGCTGATTCGGTCGGCACTCGATCTGTCCGCAAGGGTCTGCAGAGGATATTCAAGAAAGCCCGCGACCTGCATGAACGGGCCGTGACGGAGCACGACATCGAGCGTTGGCATGAGTTGCGAAAATGGGTCAAGTACCTCAGTTTGACGATTCCGCTGTGCGGCGATGAGCCGTCAACAAGTATTGTCGCTGAGGAATGGACTCGGCTCGGAAAAACATTGGGAAAGCTGCACGATTACGACGAATTGATCAAGCGGATTGGGCAACTTGGCCCGGACCAGGTCGACAATCAACAATCTGTTCGGGCAACCCGCTGGCTGGCCGGTAAACGCGAGCGAATTTGTGTTCAGTGCGATATGCATGCACGACGCTTGTTGGCTCAACGGCCCGGACCGTTTGCAAAATCGCTGATTCCCGACTAACAGCGACAATCCGGGTGTCGATGTGTGTCGATGCGTGTCGATGCGTTGTGTAGTGATGCAATGGGTGGGGCTTGGTTCAAATTGCCGGTTTATGGGCTACAATCGACGCATCCCTATGCCTGGCGTCTTCCATTCTGGTCGACGGGCTGGCCACTGTGATCCACAGCAATGAAGGCGACGCTCTTGGATATTGTCTTTCTTTCGACCGAAGCGGTTCCGTTTGCGAAAACCGGTGGCTTGGGCGACGTTTGCGGCGCTCTACCGGCGACCCTGGCCAGTCGCGGCCATAATGTCTGTTTGATCATGCCCGCGTTTGCATCCATTCATGCTTGCGGCGTCCCGATCCGACAGACCGACATCAGTTTTGCCGTTGAGATACGCGGGCGTGTTGTGGGCGCCCGACTGTTGGCAGCCGAATTGCCGGGCGTTGTTGCCACCGGCAAAACGCCGCCGGGCAAGGCATCGGTCTACTTTATCGACCAGCCCCAGTTTTATGACCGCAAGGGTTTGTATGGCGACGCTTCGGGCGACTACACCGACAACTGCGAACGGTTCGCTTTCTTTTGTCGCGCCGCCTTGGTGGCAATTTCACGTGTCCAGAACCACGTCGACATCGTCCATTGCAACGATTGGCAAACGGGCCTTGTACCAGCCTACATGGCACTTGGTTTCGAGTCGCACCCTTGGATGCAGCACGCAAGATCGGTATTCACAATACACAATTTGGCGTATCAAGGACAATTTTGGCATTGGGATTTTCCGCTCTGTGGGCTCGACTGGCAGCACTTCACGCCAGAAGGCTTGGAGTTTTATGGTGGCATCAATTTCCTGAAGGCCGGTATCCAGTTTGCCGATCGGCTGACCACGGTCAGCCCCACTTACGCCCAAGAAATACAAACGCCGTTGCATGGCTGTGGGCTCGACCCGTTATTGCGAGCTCGCAGCAGCGTCTTGTCAGGCATCACCAACGGGATCGACGATATTGCTTGGAATCCGGCGACCGATCGATTCTTGCAGTTGCCGCAAAACGGAGTCGTTTCACCCAATCGCCCACAAGGATCGCCCGCAGAACAACCGGTGTTGCAGGCATTGGGAAATTACGACGTGACGACTTGGCAACAGGGCAAGGCGATTCAAAAGCGAAGGCTGCAGGAAGAGTTCGGATTGGATATCGCCCCGGATATTCCCTTGATCGGATTGGTGGGACGTTTGGCTGACCAGAAAGGATGGGATCTGATCATCGAAGTGCTCAGCCGCCATCTGCATCAAAATCGCCCGGTGCAGTGGGCAATTCTCGGTACCGGGGAGAAACGCTATCACGTCGCGTTGGCCGAACTAGCCCAACAAAATGCCGGACAATTCGGGCTGCGGCTCGCGTTTTCGGACGCGGTCGCGCACTTGATCGAAGCCGCCGCTGATATTTTCTTGATGCCCAGTCGTTATGAACCCTGCGGGTTGAACCAACTTTACAGCTTGCGATACGGCACTGTTCCTGTTGTGACGGCAACGGGCGGCTTGGTCGATACGGTTGTCGATGCCACGCCGGAGAATCTTGCCAAGGGTGTCGCCACCGGTTTCCATGTCAGCGAGTTCACCGCTGACCAACTCGATCGAGTGCTTGGTGAAGCGCTCCGAATCCGCTACCACGAAAAAGAAACTTGGGAAAAAATTGTCGAAGCCGGAATGCGCCAAGATTGGTCTTGGCGGCACGTCGCTTCCCAGTATGAGTCGCTTTATGATGAGGCGATTTCCCTTAAGCGCACAATGAGCAATCATCCTTAAGTTTTCAACTCTATTTTGGCTGAGAAAAACGGCCAAAAATCTAAGATTCTTACACCGCAAAGTAGCTGTCGAAGTGTAGGATGCCGAAAATTCGATTGGCGGATCGAGCCGTTTGATGGCCGCTGCATGGTGGCAAGCCTGAAGCGGTAATGTTTGTATTCTCGAAACCGATGTTTTTTGCAAATTGCTTTTGCCTCCTTGATGAACTTGGTGGCGATAAATTGCCATCGCGTCTCGGGCATTCGTTTTGCTTCAACACAACCACGATTGAAATTCGCCGAACAACTTATTTTTGCATTTTGCGTTTTTGGAAGTACGAGCCGATCGCTCGCGGTGCCGAAGGTGGCCTACTCCAGATGCGTTGAAAGATGCTCAACCGACACTCACGCGACCGGAATCGCCATGAGACGACCAGCGACCAACGCTAATTCCGCGCCCCAAAGTGATGGCACTTTGACTCGTCGTATGTCGACGTCCGATCCCTCGTTGATCGATACGGTTCGAGACGAAAATCCGTTGGATAGCACTCATTTTACGGGCTCAACAAGCAGTTCACTGCCGCCCCAATCGCTCAAACGCCGCAACGACCAGCGGGCCGTGCCGGCAGGCGACGCGGTAGGACCGGACCTGCAGCAAACGCACTCGCGACTTGATCCGATTTCTGGACGCTGGACCCTGTTTGCCGCCCACCGGAATAATCGCCCGAACGAGTATGTGACTCATTCGTTGCCAGCCCATTCGTCCGAGGGTTGCCCATTTTGCGAGGGCAATGAGGAACAAACGCCTCCACCTGTGGTTGTGATCAGCAACAGTGACGAAGCGGTTCAGCCCGGCAACAGCGAGGCAGGTTGGGGAATACGCGTCATTCCCAATAAGTTTCCCGCAGTCGACGCGCTTCTTGCCGAGTCGTCGATGACCTACGCCGAGCCGTCGGTCGCGGAGGTCTATCCCGAACAGCAGTTCGCCGAATTGACGCATCGAAGCGCCATCGATCGGGCTGGCGAAGGGTGCCAGTCAGCTCTCTTTCGCAGTCGACGCACAATCGGCGGCCACGAAGTATTCATCGAATCACCGGACCATTACGCCTCGATCGCCGACTTAGATCTCAGCCGTGTCGTTTCGCTGCTGAAGGTCTACCAGGGCCGTATGCAATACTGGGCATCCCGCCAATCGGTGCAATACGTATCGCTGTTTAAGAACGCTGGTCCCGCTGCTGGCGCATCGCTGCACCATCCACACAGCCAGTTGATCGCTCTGAGCGACCTGCCGATGTCGGTTCGGACCGTTTGCGATCGCATGCGGCTGCATCACGCTCGTAGCGGCTGTTGTTTGCAGTGTGACGTGTTGCGAGCGGAACTGAAGTCCAAACGTCGCATTGTCGCCGTTACGGATTCGCTGGTTGCCTATTGCCCCTATGCCAGCCACCTGCCGATGTTGTTGCGGATAACCACGCGTCGCCATACCGATCGTTTTGAAGACCTAAATGAACAAGAAGTGGACGAACTGGCCCGATTGATTCGCCGCAGCGTTGGCTGGCTCAAGACGCTCTTTCCCGAAGTCGCTTATAACTATCTGTTCAATACTCGACCGCCATTGATGAGCGACCCTCAGGCGTTTCATTGGTCTTTCGAGCTCTTTCCCCGTTTGACTCAAATTGCGGGATTCGAGTGGAGCTGTGACACGATGATCAACCCGACGCTGCCAGAGACAGCGGCGAGCAAATTGCGAGCGGTCGCGATGCAAGAGAATCCGCTGCGGTAGATCGGCTCAACCCTCAGCCCATTGGTGGCCGATACAGATTTAGCGATCGTATCGATTGATCGACGTTGATGCTGCACATCCGCTGACCACCTTACTTCGGCAAGACCCGCCATGACGCCATCGGTAAACCTCTGTCTGGTACTGCATAATCACCAACCGATCGGCAACTTCGACGGGGTTTTTGAGCAAGCCTATCAAGACAGCTACCTGCCGTTCTTAGATGTCTTTGAACCGTTTGAATCGCTGGCAATTTCGTTGCATACCAGCGGCCCGTTGATGATGTGGATGGCCCAGCGACATCCCGAGTATCTCGATCGCTTGCGATTGTTGATCGACGCCGGACGAGTTGAAATCATCGGTGGACCGCAATACGAACCGATCATGACGATGCTGCCCCGCCGCGATCGAATTGGACAGATCCGGTCCTATTCAGCTTGGTTGCAACGGAATCTCGGGGCGAATGTCATCGGCATGTGGACTCCTGAACGAGTCTGGGAATCGAACATGGCCAGCGACATGGCCGCTGCGGGCATCGGCTATACTGTGCTGGACGATTTCCATTTCCGCGCCGCCGGAATCACCGACCAGCAGTTGACCGGTTACTTCCTGACTGAGGACGAGGGTGCGACGCTGCGTGTGTTTCCTGGGTCGGAGCGTCTACGGTACACCATCCCGTTCGCCCCGGTTCAAGAAACGATCGACCACTGCTGGCAATTCGCCCAGTCTTATCCCGGTGCCGTGTTGACGTTCGGCGACGACGGCGAAAAGTTTGGCACTTGGCCCGATACGAAAGACCATGTGTATCGCAATGGATGGTTGCGATCATTCTTTGAGGCTTTGATCGCAAATGCGGGTTGGCTCAATACGATCACGCTGGCCGAAGCCGTTCGTCGCACGCCGCCCGTCGGCAAAGTCTATCTGCCCGATTGCAGCTATCGCGAGATGACCGAGTGGTCGTTGCCGACGCCGCGTCAAGAAGCATTTGATGACGTCACGCATGCGGTCGAAAAACATCCGCGTTGGGATGATTTGCGTCCGTTCGTTCGCGGCGGATTTTGGCGTAATTTCCGTGTGAAGTATGCCGAAGCCGACGAGATGTACGCACGGATGATTTATGTTTCGAGACGCTTGCACACCGCGGAAATGGCGGGAGCCGATAGTGGTGAATTGGCCGAGGCTCGCGACCACCTTTATCGCGGCCAGTGCAATTGCCCTTACTGGCACGGCGCGTTCGGCGGAATCTATCTGCCGCACCTTCGCAATGCTATTTTTCACCACTTGATTCGCGCCGATACCTTGATCCAACGGTCGCTAGCGCCACTGGGCAAAGGTCATGCCGCCGGCGCCCCATTCGTCGAAGCCGCAGCAGACGATTTCAACTTCGATTTGTTGCAAGAGGTTCGTCTGGCCAATGATCATTTCACGCTTTGGTTCGCTCCGGGCCACGGTGGGCGTCTCTATCAATGGGACCTCACCCACATCGCTCATAACTTGTTGGCATCGATGCAGCGTCGTCCCGAAGCCTACCATCGCAAAGTGCTCGCTGGTCCGTCCGCCGCGGGCGACTCCGTCGCCAGCATTCATGATCGCGTTGTCTTCAAGCAAGCCGGACTCGATCAACGACTTTGTTACGATCGATTCCCACGCAAGACATTGATGGATCATTTTTATGATGATCAAGTCGACTTTGATACAGTCGCTGATGGCACTGCCATGGAGCGTGGCGACTTTGTCGATTTGCCGTTCGATGCCAAGATTCGTCGAGCCAGCGATCGTGTTCAACTTCAAATGCGACGCGATGGGAACGCCTGGGGGCTGCCAATCACGATCACCAAAGCGATCACGCTGGTGGCCGGCAGCGATGAAGTGTCGGTAACCTATTTGCTAGAAAACTTGCCGAAAGATCGCTCGCTTCACTTTGCCGTCGAATTAAACTTCGCCGGTATGCCGTCCGGGGCTGACGATCGTTTCTTCAGTTCGCCCGACGGGCAGGTTCTTGGTCAACTCGGCAAACGTCTCAACATCGCCGATACCGATGGACTGGGCTTGACTGACCAGTGGCTAGGCTTGGACGTCAGTCTCGACTTTAACCAGCCCGGTGGCATTTGGGCCTTCCCCGTGGAAACGGTCAGCCAAAGCGAAGCAGGCTTCGAATTGGTCCATCAAAGCGTTTGTGTCATGCCTCACTGGAACGTTCGCGCCGATAAGGCCGGGCGTTGGACAGTGCAATTGGCAATTCGAACCGCAACGGCCCAGCACAAGCATGTGGATGCATCGGCTAAACAACAGTTACAAACCGCTTAAACTGGGGCGCTGAGTCGCTTCGACGATCAACCCGCACACTCACTCATCGCTGTTCATCATGCCTTCGGTAATCTTCGGTGTTTGGCCTCTCGCGGGTATCACTTCCGGAACGGTCGAGCCCGACACGGCACGCCAAACGATTCGTGCAGCGATCCAATCGGGGATCGACACGTTCGATACCGCGTACAGCTATGGCTTCGATGGACAGGCCGAACAATACCTGGGCGAAATCCTCGCCGAGTATCGCAGTGATCCCCAATCGCCCCCGTTGCGGGTCATCGGCAAGGTTGGCCAACGCTGGAGCGCCGATCGCAAACGTTATACCGATGCATCGCCCAATCAATTGACCGCTGACGCTGAAGAATCGCTTCGTCGGTTGCGTCTGGAAAAGTTCGATTGCCTTCTGCTTCACGCAATCGATCCCAAGGTCGACCTGAAACGATCGGCCGACGCGATCGAGGCACTGCGTCGAAGAGGCCTTGCCGACAGCATCGGAATCTCCAATGCCAATCGCGAAGAATTGCAACAATTTTCCTCTTATGTGAATTGCGCGGCGATTCAGTGCCCACTGAACCTGCTGCAGCGACACTCGCTCGATTCGATTGTCCCAGCGGCCGCAGGCCTCGGTTCGGCCGTTTATGTCTATTGGACATTGATGAAAGGTTTGCTAGCAGGCCAAATTTCTCGCGATCATCAATTCGATGTTGGTGACAGCCGACCAGGGTATGAGATTTTTCAAGGCGAAAAACGACGGCGTGCCCACGACGTGATCGATCGCCTCTGGCGAATCGCACAGCAGCACGACACTACGGTTGCAAAATTGTCCATCGGATGGGCGGTCTCGCAACCCGGTGTTACAGCCGCTTTGGTGGGCGCTAAATCGCCGGCACAAATTTGCGAGACCGCGTCCGCAACACCATTATCCCAGGACCTGCTCAATCATTTGGCCGGGATGAATCTCTAAGGTTATCTCCTCAAACGGGTTGACCGGTCAGCGTACACTTGCTGGCTGTCGAACGATCGTATTCATCCGTTGCGTGTTGTAGGTGAATTGTTCCGCCGGATCCAAATCTCATAATCGATTCGGGTCTATCAGAAACGTTTTGGCCTGGCCGACAGCTTCGCCGGTTTAAAGCTCTTGATCTCTTGGCCCAGCCTTTGCGGGCAAGCTCACTTGGAAAATCGCCACTTCTCTTCGGCGATTTCATTTCTCGTCCACCCCAAGGAGCCCTTTCAATGACTGCTTATCCAGGAAGAAAATCGGCCAAACGTCTTTCCCTCTCATTGGCCATCATCGGATCGTTGATCGCTTGCCAAGATCGCTCGGCCTTTGCACAACAAAGCCCCCAAGACGCGAAAACAGAACAGCAACAACCGGCAAATCCTCCGCAGCAAGCCGAGCAATCTCAACCCGCCCAGTCAAAGGCCAATCAACGAAAGCGGGCGAACCAACAGGTCGCCGGACAACAGCGGAATCAACAAACCCGCGATGCCGTTGATCCGCACGCCCAGGACGAATCGCCGGCACTCGGTGTCGTCGTCGGTTCATGTCCCGGCGATGCCGTGTGTGTGCTCGACACGGTCTGGGGCAGCCCAGCCGATGAAGCGGGTTTGCAGCAAGGTGATTACATCCTTTCCGTGAACAACAAACGCGTCACATCACCGCACGAGTTGAATCAAATGATGGAACAACTCGGCGAAAACCAAGAATTGACGCTGATCGTTTGGCGTAACGGCCAACAAGCCGAGAAAAAGTTGCGTGCCGCATCCATGGGCGAAAACGAGCCGCCCAGTCATCAGGCTTGGCTAGGTGTGATGTTGCGGCCAGCATCCGAGAAAGGTGTTGAAGTGCAACAAGTTGTTCGCAACAGTCCCGCATCCGAAGCGGGGTTGCGCACCGGTGATCGCATCATCCAAGTAGGTGATAAGGAAGTAACGGACGCCAAAAGTTTTGTGCAGTGCGTCGAAGATAAAGGTCCGGATGATGAAATGCAGCTCACTGTGATGCGCGGCGATAATGAGCAAAAGATAAGCGTCACTCTGGGCAGTCTTGACGAAGCGCCCATGCAGTTCCTGCGCCAGGCACGCCAGCCGATCGAATCCCAAAGGAATCCGTCACAAGCTTACCGATCAAACCAGTCCGACGAAATTCTTGAAGAAACGCTCGACGAACTACGCGAGCAGGTCCGCGAATTGCGTCAACAGGTTCGAGAGATGACCGGCGACCAGCCGCAGGCGGGTAACGATGATGACCTTTCGTTTCTGCCCCTTGCAAGCGAAAACGAGGAAACGCTTGTCGTCCAGCGAGGCTCGGACCGTCGCAATTGGAATCGCGGTCGTCGCTGGGACAACAATTACTATGATTGGAACAATCGCTATCGATCAAACTATCGGTCGCCACTGTACCGCAGCCCACGTTATGGCAACTACTACTATCAATATGGTGGCCAGCCCTATTATCGCAACTATGGCAACCGCGGTTACCGTTATGGAATGGGCCGCCCAGGATTGCAGATCGGCAATTTGGGCGTCTACTGGTATTGAACCGATATAAGTTGATTCTTTTTATGCGATCACGGATGAATCGCATGACTCGGCTGCAGATAATCCGCCAGAACCTATTCGGAACCTATTAACGGTCCGGCGCTGGGCTCTGTCGGAACCTCCTGTCACAGTTCGCTAGCCGAACGTGTTCTGCGGTAACGGCATTCGCTTTACGCGTTAGGCGAATCGATTCAAATCCCAGCCTTTTCGGTACTCGCGGCGAATGAATTGATCGGCCTCGGGTGCATTCGTCGCTCGCATCGATTCTGCATCCCAGTGCAATTTCTTGCCGACCCGATAGGCGACGTTGCCCAGATGGTTCGCTTCGGTCAGCCATCCCGCATATTCGAAATTGCAAGTTGTCGGCGCACCGGTTTTGCAGGCGTGAATCCATTCTTGATGGTGCCCCAACGACTTCTCAATCGTCGGTTCGGGTCGCTTGAAGTCGACAAACTTATCTTCGGGCAAGAGTTGATGCTTTCCATAATCGGATATCAACATTCCATCGTCGCCGATGAACAAGACTCCGCTATCCCATTTCGGAATGCCGTTCTGTCCGAGCATCGCTGGCTTGTAGGTTCCTTGGTGCCACACCAGCTTTACAGGCGGCAGGTCGCCACGTTTGCCATATTCATACGTCGCGCTCATCGATGCCGGTGCGATCTCCGCATGCACCGGCGGCCCCTCGGCTTCGATCGTCAGTGGCTTGTCCAGTTGAAGTGCCCAAAACGGCAGATCGATCCAGTGGCTGCCTAAATCCGACATCGTGCCATTGCCAAAGTCCCACCATCGATACCACTTGGGGCCAGGAAAGTAAACACTGTGATAAGGTCGCTCGGGCGCTGGTCCGAGCCACAAATCCCAATCCAGTCCTGCGGGCACAGGATCGGATGCTGCGGGACGCTGGGAGGTGAAAACGATGTCTCCTGCTGCCTTCGCTTCGGCTTCGGTCGCCTGCCAGCCCCAAGCACGACCGACCCACACATGCACTTCTCGCACCGGGCCGATCGCACCTGCCTGAACCAATTCGACCACCCGCCGGTAATTCTCACCAGCATGAATCTGTGTCCCCATTTGAGTCGCCACGTTCGCTTTAGCCGCTGCTTCGCGAACGATCCTTGCTTCCCAAACATTATGGGTCAGCGGTTTTTCACAATAAACATGTTTACCAAGCTTGAGCGCCGGCAGCGTCGCAAATGCATGAGTATGCTCACACGTACTGACCACGACGGCATCAAATTCCTTTTCGTGGTCATAGACCCGCCGGAAATCGCTAAATCGCCTCGCATCGGGAAAACGGCCACCGGCCGAACTTAAGCTCGGTTCATACACGTCGCACAGCGAAACGATATTTTCGGAGCTGACAGCTTGAAGGTTCGAACCACCGCGACCACCGCAACCAATGACCGCGACATTCAGCTTCTCATTCAGGTTCCTCGCCCGAACGATCGACGGACACGAAAATGAGGTGGCCACTTGAGCCGCAACGACCCCTGCGACAGTCGACTTGATCCACTGGCGTCGTGTCGGCTTTGACAAGCTTTGTGTGTTCGCCGTAGCTGCAGGGGATGTGGGGGTTGCGATGGTGTCTTCTTGCATCTCGGTGGGTCCGAATCAAAGGTGGGATGTGCCAATCGATCACTCGACGTGGATTGTATCCGAACCTGGGTGGCCACGCGAATTCTTCTGAAACTGCGTTTAAACAGGCATCCCCACAAGCGTTTTCACACCTGTGGGGATGAAGTGGCAAACGATCAATCGTTGTCCGATTCAACAGCCTCAGTCACGCTTGACGTCGACATCGACGCCATTGCGGTTTACCCGAACATCGACGCCGCGACGCGTGCCGTCGGCATCGCGCCGCTCAACACGATAACGGCGATCCAGTTCGCTCGTGAACGTCTTATCTGCAAAGTTCGGCCAGTTGTCTTGGTCGAAACCCTGGGCACCTTCCATTTGTTGCTTGGTTATATCCAAGACAAAGGCATGGTCGTCCGCGTCCTCCGGGCTGACCTGATAGCGAAACGCTTCGTATGGCACAGCGAACAGTTTGTCGCCGAAACCAAGGAAGCCACCATAGGTGACCGCCAAGTATCGAACCCGGCCGGTTTTGCCGTCGAGCACGACGTCGTGGACTTCACCAACGTCCTCACCAACCGAGTTGACGATGTTCATCCCCGTCAATTGCGAGGCACGGATGGTTGTCGCAGATGTTTTTCGATCAGCAGCGCCAGGGTTCAGACGCTGCCTGGCTGTATCGGTCTGCTGTGCGGTTGGCGGTGTGGGGGCGACCGTATTTTGTGCCGATACCGAAATGGACGCGGCCGAAATCGCCGCACACAATCCAAAGATAGTTAGGGTACGCATGGTTCGTAATTCCGATTCAAAATGAGATAGTGGAAAAGTTGATTTCTGTTTGTGTCAAAACCTAGCAATTGCAAGTTTTCTCAAAGTCCTTCACCTGGCGTTCGGCTTCCTCTTTGGCGATCCCGTATCGCTCTTGGACTTTGCCGACCAGTTGTTCACGTTTTCCATTAACAACCTGTAGATCATCTTCTGTCAGTTCACCCCACTTTTCCTGTACTTGGCCTTTGGTTTGTTGCCACTTTCCTTTGATCTGTTCCCAATTCATGCTTTAATCTCCAAGCGTGTCACAGTCGGTTTGCTTTAGTCGTGAAGTACGACTCGCCACCGATCTTCTGTACGCCCCACAACGCAAGGCTCGTGCCATACGCAAGGCTCGTGTTATTTTTATGGCGAAGAATTGCAGCATGTGATTTGCTCGATCTGCTTTCAGGTGCCAGTCGCCGCGGGCGTTATTTGACCGAGGGCAGATCACCCGTGATACAAAGCTTCTGTGTTAAAACGAAAAAAGGTGATGTTCCATGAATGAAACACCACCTTAAGAGAGGTTTAAGGCAATCGCTCAGTCCAAACTTTCCAAGCGATCAGCCTTGGCCTCGCCCTGTTCTTCGATCAAGTCGGCCTTCACCTCGGCATTGCGTTCCTGAATATCCGCTTCTTGCTGGGCGCTCTCGCGAACCGCCTCTGCTTCCATCTGTGTTTGGTCGCGAACCGCGTCAGCCTGCTCGTCATAAACACTGTCTTCGCAACCGGCAACAACCAACGCCATTACCGCAAAAGCGGTCAAAATCAAACGTTTCATTTTCAATACTCCGAATAGGTAATTCACGTCGCGAGAAAGTGGCGCGACAGTCAATTTTTTAACTTTCTAACACTGCCAAACTAACTCTATCAAACATCATGCTCTATCAAACATCATGCCAAACATGCCTGCCAAAGCTCCTACCAAGGCTTTGCTTTCCAGCCGACAATGAATCCAAAAGCGAACAGAACACCAGCGACGACACGGGGTCGATTGCGGCAGTAATGTTCGACGGCGGTTGAAATCTCATTGACCAATTCGGTCAAATCTTCGGCATTGTGCTGTTGATCATCGCGATGTGAATTGGAGCCCTGGTTTCGGCCAGCCTGCGTGTGCTGGGAATGCATCGTTGTCGTCGCGTTCATTTTGATTCCTTTTATTTGCGAGCTAGTTGGTTTGTTGGTTAACGGTCTTCATTCGTGGGTATTCTGGCGTTCGATCGAGTCGCGAATCCAGGCAAGGTTAGCGATTGCCTCGCGTCGACTGTTGGCAAACGCACGCGTGGCACGACTGCTTGATCTCCAAGCAAACCATGTCAACCCGGCCGCGATGACGGTCAATGTCGCACCAAACGCGAGGGATGCCGTTGAGCGTTGCCAACCGAGAGCGACCAGCCATTCCACCACGCCAAGCCCGATCATGGGCAGTGCGGTGACCAGCATTACCACGGCAATCAAAAGAGCGATCCCGGCTGCCTTGAGATAACGCTGGGCTTCTTTGGAATCTTCAACGACCAGTTGTGATTGAAGATTCACCAAATCCATTACCGTAACAATGAACAATCGCAGCCTGTCTGCAACTCCTTGGATTGGGCTCGGCTGTGGCCTTACATGCGTCGCTTGATAATCCATGCTGTTAATCCCCCTAGAGCTGTCGCAACGATCAAACTGACGCCGGGCCGAGTTTGAATCATAGAAGTCAATTTGTCACGGATCGCTTCGCCGGTTCCCGTTGTAGTGTCCGTTTCGTCTGTCAACTGGACCCGGGTTTTGCCGGGTATTGCCGGCGACGTGTTCAAACCCGCTGGTTGCATGGTTTTCATGGTCGGACTGGCGTTCATCAGTAAATATCCTTGTTGACAGTACGTCGAATTGCTTCATCACCATGCGATGGATGGCCTGTGTCGCGAACGCCACTGCCCAAGGCTTAACCGGCGCCACTAACGAACGCACGAATCCACTTTGGGGTTTTGCCGGCTCCGCCAGGCGTTCGTCTTGGCGATTGCCTCGAAACGGACGGTCAAGCGGCGGCAACTGGCGTTCGTCATCTGCTTTACGTTTGGGAACGACGGTAAATCCGACAATCGCCGCTGCGGCAACCGATTGCAACGGAAAAGCACGCACATACTCACGCCAATCCTTTGCCCGATTCCACGCCGCCGGCAACCGCTCGGCTGAAGCCGCACCGGCCAGCCTCAGCGATGCCATCTCACTCGCGATTTGCTCTTGACGATTGATCATCACACACGCCGACCGAAGATGGATGCGCCAGCGAACAATCCGGCGACCAAGCCGACGCCAAAGACGACCAGCATTGATTCCACAGGACTTGTTTTTACTACGCGGCGTGCCGCCTCGTAACCGTCATGGGAACGCTCCTGAAAACGTTCGTAGCCGTCGCGAACGGCCTCGCCTGCGGTGTCAGCATACTGTTGCACGGCACCCGAGATTCGGTCAAAGGATCGCGAAGCTCCGCCCACAATCCCGTCCAAGAACTGCTCAACCTCTTCCTTCGCAATCCCAGTCTTTCGCTGGATTAAGCCTGCTAGTTGGTTGGCATTTCCCTTCACCGCAGCAAGTTCGTCACCGGAGATGTTCGAATACCGTTTCTGGACTTCACCCACCAATTGGTTCCAAGAACCTTGCATCTCTTCCTTGGTTATCATCTTCATATTCTCCGCTAAGGTACGGCTGACAATGTTGTAGTTCGTAATCGAAGCAGCTCCTCCGCAGAGCTCTTCATCCAGGAGTGCTGGACTGGATCAATGGAGGTTGCATTAAGCGTGCCAAGTGTTGGTGATTGAACGATAACGATCGTCTTCATCCTGATTTCACAAGCTTGGCGGGCGATTCTCAGCTATTTTGTCGACGGACGAGCGAATTGGTCGGTTGGCTGCCATCGAGTCATTCTGCTTGGCTGGGCCAGCCTCTGCCTTGCATCGTTGCCGATCATCCACTTTCCGTTGGCAAGAGTACCGCCTGGTGGAAATCAAGATCTCAACGTCAGTCGAAACGGCGACCATGAAAGGACGCTGGAATGGATCACGTCACGTAGCAAGTGCTATCGACGAATCGGATCGTGCGATTTGAAGATGAGCGCATCTCGCTGGGCGCTGCTTGAAAAGAATTGACGCAAATCATTGGCTGTTTCGCCATCAGAGCGTCAAGGCGCTAGCTGTGGTAAAGACGCTGGATGAGGTGAAAAAGAGGGGCCATGGTGAAGCCC
>DNWZ01000520.1 GCA_003506095.1 Planctomycetaceae bacterium
GGTAGTTGGGCGGGCGGTGAAGCGAGTTGCCGGGCGGCGTCCCGATACGCGAACGACGCGACGTACCGCTCAAGCAACGGGCTGCGTTTGGCCCTGAGTCCGTACAGTTAGTCAGCGGAGCGGGCAAGTGCAACACGATTGCCCAAAACATTATCAGGACAATTAAAGTACGAGGCAACTTGGGTCTATGGCCGATTTAAAACGCTTGCCGCGTATTAGAAGAATAAAAATCAAGAACGAGATTAACCATGACAACAAACGAGCCGCGAAATACGCTCTCTGGCCTTGTAACCGGTGCCCTCGGAGACCTGTCTCCCGGACGCATACTTGGCGACAACTATGAATTGACCGAACCGATCGGCCGAGGCGGCATGGGGCAAGTATGGAAGGCTCAGGATCAAGCTGGTCATCGAACCGTCGCAATCAAGTTGTTGCCACCGGAACTACGTAATCATGAGGATGCGATCCAGCAGGTGCGGGAATCGTTTCAAAAGGTTCACGCGTTAAATCACCAGCACATCGGCAAGAGCCTGGCGATGCTAAGCGACGCCAGCTTTGGGCCGTTCATCGTAATGGATCTTGTTCCGGGAATCCCGCTTTCGCGTTACGCAAAAGAGTACCGACAGCGCAAAGGCGAGATTCCCGTTTCACATGTGGTCAAGTTTTTAAGTCCCGTTGCCCAAGCCTTGGATTATGCACATGCACGTGGAGTGCTGCATCGCGATGTCAAGCCGGAGAATATTCTGGTTCAGATCAAGCCTTACTTCGAAGTTACCCTGATCGACTTTGGCTTAGCGGCCACGATCCGCAGCACAATGACTCGTTTCACCCAGGCATCTACCGATACGCGTGGAACGCGTCCTTACATGTCACCCGAGCAACTGCGTGGTAACAGTCGGCTATGGGACGGTCGTACCGACCAATATTCACTTGCAGTTGTCGCCTACGAGTTGCTGGGTGGTTATCTGCCCTTTGAAACCGAAGACGACTTTGCACTGATGTATGCGGTTCTTAATGAGCCGGTATCATCGATTGAAACCTGTTCTGATTCGGTCAACCAAGCGTTGCTCAAAGGGCTAGGAAAAGAGAAATCCAGCCGTTNNGCAAGTTTCGCCATTGCCCGTAGCGCAAATGCGGCAGCCGACACTCAGTCCTCCCGAACCTGGTTTTCCAGCAAAACCTCAGAAAATCGAACCACCCAGTTTATTTGTCAACTCAATCGGCATGCGATTGAGCTTGATCCCAGCAGGAACGTTTATGATGGGGTCGCCGGTTTCGGAAGCGAATCGAAGCAATGATGAATGCCAGCACCGAGTCACGCTGACGAAATCATTCTATTTGGGCACTACTCAAGTGACGCAGGGACAATGGGAATCGGTGATGGGAACGACACCGTGGAAGGATCAGGATCGCGTAAAGGAGGGTGCCAACCATGCCGCAACCTACATCAGTTGGGATGATGCGGTGGAGTTTTGCAAGCGGCTGAGTGCCAGGGAAAGCAAGGCGTATCGTTTGCCGACAGAGGCCGAGTGGGAATACGCCTGTCGCGGCGGGACCTCGACTGCGTACAGTTTCGGGGACGACGCAACTCAGTTGAGCGACTACGGATGGTTTGATAAGAATGCGTCTTTGATTGGAGAATGTTATGCTCATGCGGTTGGGCTGAAGCATTCGAACGGCTTTGGATTGTATGACATGCACGGCAATGTTTGTGAGTGGTGCTCGGACTGGTATGGCGATTATCAGACGGGAAGTTCGACGAATCCGCAGGGTACTGATTCAGGCTCGATCCGCGTGCTTCGTGGTGGCGGTTGGTATTACTTCGCCAGGTACTGCCGGTCGGCGAGTCGTCTCAGCATGACGCCGGTCTCCCGGTTCTACTCACTGGGTTTCCGTGTTGCCGTAGGCTTTTAAGGGCTAATCTCAGGCGGGCGCACGGAATCGCATCGGACATGCAGTTGCTCAGCGGGCTGCGCAATGAAAAACCGTAAGACGATGAACAATGGTTAGCATCCGCTCGAGATTTCGATGACGATGTCATGTGTTTCAAATATCATAGACGTATCCACCCGTCAGGTTATTTATGACGACGAATGATCCGCGAAATACCCTTTCTGGTCTTGTAACAGGCTCTCTGGGAGAACTGTCTCCGGGGCGCATGCTTGGAGGCAACTACGAGTTGATCGAACCGATCGGTCGTGGTGGGATGGGGCAGGTCTGGAAGGCTCAAGACCAGGCCGGCCAACGGATCGTTGCGATTAAGTTGCTCCCGCCGGAATTGCGCAATCACGAGGACGCGATCCAGCAGGTGCGAGAATCGTTTCAAAAGGTGCACGCATTAACTCACCAACACATCGGCAAGAGCCTGGCGATGCTAAGCGACGCCAGCTTTGGTCCGTTCATCGTGATGGACCTTGTGCCGGGAATCCCGCTATCTCGATACGCAAAGCAATACCGACAGCGCGAAGGCGAGATTCCCGTTTCTCATGTGGTTGAGCTGCTCCGGCCAGTTGCTCAAGCACTCGACTACGCGCACGTTCGTGGAGTGCTGCACCGCGATGTCAAACCTGAAAATATTTTGGTTCAGTCGGAGCCGCATTTTGAGGTCACACTGATCGACTTTGGATTAGCCGCCACAATCCGCAGCACGATGACACGCTTCACGCAGGCATCTACTGACACGCGTGGAACGCGTCCTTACATGTCACCCGAGCAACTGCGTGGTAACAGTCGGCTATGGGACGGTCGTACCGACCAATATTCACTCGCAGTTGTCGCCCACGAATTGCTAGGCGGTTATTTACCTTTTGAAACCGAAGACGACTTTGCGCTGATGTATTCAGTGTTGAACGAACCAGTTGTGCCTATTGAAACAATTCCTGATGCGGTCAATCAAGCGTTGCTCAAAGGACTGGGGAAAGAGCGAACGGAGCGTTACGAAAACTGCACGAATTTTATCAATTCGCTTGCTGCTAGTAACACTGCGGTTAGCAGTGTTTCAGTAACAGAGCCAGCCGCACCAAAACCCAGTATTCAGAATCATGTAGTTGCTCACTCATTAAATCTTGCCAATAAATCCGTAAGCGATTCGCCAGCGAAATCGTTCGTCAACTCAATCGGCATGAAACTAGTGCTAATTCCAGCGGGCACGTTTTTGATGGGTTCTCCGGAATCAGAGGCTGATCATTATGATAACGAAACTCAACACCACGTGACTTTGACAAAGAATTTTTACCTTGGCACCACCGTTGTGACACAGGGCGAATATGAACGGGTGATGGGTACGAATCCAAGTTATTTTTCCGCTGGTGGTGGAGGTCGCGATAAAATCACGGGCATGGACACGAGTCGTTTTCCGGTTGAGCAGGTATCTTGGGACGAAGCAGTTGAGTACTGTCGACGTTTATCTGCGTTGCCTGCGGAGCGCGCAGCGGGTCGTGTTTATCGTTTACCAACGGAAGCGGAGTGGGAATACGCATGTCGTGCGGGTACACCGACACCGTTTCATTTCGGATCACTACTGACTAGCCAGCAGGCCAATTTTGACGGCAACTATCCTTACGGTACCAAGAAAAAAGGGCGGTACTTAAAACGAACATCGGCAGTGAGTTCATATGAGTGCAATGGTTACGGCTTGTTTGATACGCATGGTAATGTTTTGGAGTGGTGTTCGGACTGGTATGGTGCTTACACTGCTTCGGCGCTAGTGGATCCGCTGGGCGCTGCGACGGGCTCGTACCGCGTGTGTCGCGGTGGCGGCTGGTTCATCGGCGCGAGGCGCTCTCGTTCGGCGGATCGGGACTGGAATGCACCGGGCCACCGGATCAACATCCTTGGGTTCCGCGTGGCCTTGAGTTCGGTGGTCGAGCGGTCGAGCGCAGGTCCGTAGGGAGTGAAGCGAAGCCGCGACCGCAGGTACCGCTGCGTTGGCTATGGCGGGAAATAAATTGGATGTAGCAACGTAGACGGCGCAGTCCGTCATGGGGTTTGGGGCGAAGCCGCAATGAAATTGTTCTGTACGACATGCACGGCAATGTTTTTGAGTGGTACTCGGATTGGTATGGTGATTATCCGACGGGCAGTGTGACGGATCCTCAGGGTGCTACGAACGGCTCGGAAAGGGTTAACCGTGGTGGTAGTTGGGCGGGCGGTAAAGCAACTTGCCGGGCGGCGTCCCGCTACTCTAACGACGCGACGTACCGCTCAAGCAGTGGGCTGCGTTTGACCCTGAGTCCGTTCAGCTAGTCAGCGGAGCGGCCAGTGCAACACGATTGCCCAAAACATTATCAGGACAATTAAAGTACGAGGCAACTTGGGTCTATGGCCGCTTTAAAACGCATGCCGCGTATTAAAAGAATAAAAATCAAGAGCGAGATTAACCATGACAACAAACGATCCCCGAAATACGCTCTCTGGACTCGTGACCGGAAGCCTTGGCGAACTGTCTCCCGGTCGGTTGCTTGGCGGAAACTACCAGTTGGTTGAACCGATCGGCCGTGGCGGGATGGGTCAAGTTTGGAAGGCCCAAGACCAGGCTGGCCAACGGGCCGTTGCGATCAAGTTGCTTCCGCCGGAATTGCGTAATCATGAAGATGCGATCCAGCAGGTGCGAGAATCGTTTCAAAAGGTTCATGCATTGACGCACCAGCACATCGGCAAGAGCTTGGCGATGCTAAGTGATGCCGACTACGGCCCGTTTGTCGTGATGGACCTGGTTCTCGGCATCCCGCTTTCCCGCTACGCGAGACAGTATCGCCAGCGCAGCGACCAGATCCCACTGAAGCATGTCGTTGATTTGCTCAGGCCAGTTGCCCAAGCATTGGACTACGCCCACGTTCGTGGTGTGCTGCATCGCGACGTGAAGCCGGAAAATATCCTTGTTCAGACCGACCCGTATTTTGAGGTCACCCTGATCGACTTCGGTCTAGCAGCCACAATCCGCAGTACGATGACACGCTTTACTCAAGCTTCCGCCGATACACGCGGTACGCGTCCTTACATGTCACCGGAGCAATTGCGTGGTAACAGTCGTCAATGGGACGGCCGCACCGACCAGTACTCGCTCGCGGTTGTCGCGTACGAGTTGCTAGGCGGCTATCTGCCTTTTGAAACAGAAGACGATTTTGCGATGATGTATGTAGTGCTCAATGAACCGGTCGCGCCGATCGAAACCTGCCCGGAGGCGGTTAATCAGGTACTGTCAAAAGGATTGGCGAAAGAGCGAACGGAGCGTTACGAAAACTGCATATCATTTATTGATTCGATCGCAGCAGCTAACACAACAGTTGTGCGTGTTTCATTTATAAAACCTGATTCGCCACCACATTTAGCGAAATCTTTTGTTAACTCAATCGGTATGGAACTAGTGCTAATCCCAGCGGGTACGTTCCTGATGGGCTCACCAAGTGATGAAGAAGGGCGTCAGAATGACGAAGTTCAGCATAGCGTAAATATACCTCAATCTTATTACCTTTCCAATACACAGGTAACGCAGGGGCAGTGGAAATCGGTAATGAAGACTACACCGTGGAAGGGGCAAGATTACGTAAAGGAAGGTCGGAACTTTGCAGCAACTTACGTGAATTGGGATGACGCAGTAAGTTTTTGCCAAATTCTCAGTGCTAAGGAGAGCAAAACTTATCGATTGCCAGCGGAGGCAGAGTGGGAATACGCATGTCGCGGAGGAACTACTACCGCCTACAGTTTCGGCGGCAACGTAAAAGACGCGAGCCAATTTGGCTGGTGGCATGGGAATTGTGGTGCAGAACAGTATGCACATGAAGTTGGACTTAAACGAGCAAATCCGTTTGGTTTACATGACATGCACGGCAATGTTTGGGAGTGGTGCTCCGACTGTTACGGTGATTACCCTACGATAAGCGTGATCCATACGGAGAATGTCGCCGGGGGCTCGGACCGAGTGATTCGTGGCGGCGGTTGGGGAGGAGGTGCGATATTTGGCCGCTCAGCGGAGCGCGGCATATGCGACCCGTCGGTTCGCGCCTGCAGCGTCGGCTTTCGACTGGCCCTGAGCCCATCTGGATTACCTGGAAGTCCCAATTGGGCGCGGGAGCGAAGTTAAGTGTTGGAGCAGCAAGTGCGGAACCATTATTATATATCTTTCCTAAGCAATAAAAAGACGAAGCTACAAGAACCTATTCCCAATCCAGCCAGCTGGTTGCACATATGAAACATGAGAGAAGAAGCCTTGCGAGTTCCTCGATGAATAAAAATGATCCCCGAAATACGCTCTCTGGCCTCGTAACCGGTGCCCTCGGAGACTTGTCTCCCGGACGCATACTTGGCGACAACTATGAATTGACCGAACCGATCGGCCGAGGCGGCATGGGGCAAGTATGGAAGGCTCAGGATCGGGTTGGCCATCGAACCGTCGCAATCAAGTTGTTGCCACCGGAACTACGTAATCATGAGGATGCGATCCAGCAGGTGCGCGAATCGTTTCAAAAGGTTCACGCGTTAAATCACCAGCACATCGGCAAGAGCCTGGCGATGCTAAGCGACGCCAGCTTTGGGCCGTTCATCGTAATGGATCTTGTTCCGGGAATCCCGCTATCTCGCTACGCAAAGCAATACCGACAGCGCAAAGGCGAGATTCCCGTTTCGCATGTGGTCAAGTTTTTAAGTCCCGTTGCCCAAGCCTTGGATTATGCACACGCACGTTGCGTGCTACACCGCGATGTCAAGCCGGAGAATATTCTGGTTCAGATCAAGCCTTACTTCGAAGTTACCCTGATCGACTTTGGTCTTGCTGCGACGATCCGCAGCACAATGACGCGTTTCACTCAAGCCTCTACCGATACGCGTGGAACGCGTCCTTACATGTCACCCGAGCAACTGCGTGGCAAAAGCCGGTTATGGGACGGCCGCACCGACCAATACTCACTCGCGGTTGTCGCCTACGAATTGCTGGGTGGTTATCTGCCCTTTGAAACCGAAGACGACTTTGCGTTGATGTATGCGGTGCTTAATGAGCCAGTATCATCGATTGAAACATGTTCGGATTTGGTCAATCAGGCATTACTCAAGGGGCTCGAAAAAGAGAAATCCAGCCGTTACGAGAATTGTATCATTTTGGTTGATGCTCTTGCATCTGCACGCGTATCAAAGGTGCCGACTTCAGTTGCCGCGCCGCAAGTTTCGCCATTGCCCGTACCGCAAATGCGCCAGCCGAACCCTAGTCTTCCCCGGCCTATTCATGCCGCAACACTTCAAGAAGTTAAAAAGCCCAATTCCTTTGTCAATTCAATCGGCATGCGACTGAACTTGATCCCAGCAGGAACATTCATGATGGGTTCGCCAACTTCGGAAGCGAATAGAGAAGACGAGGAGACACAACATCGGGTAACGCTGACGAAACCATTCTATTTGGGCACTGCGCAGGTGACTCAAGGTCAATGGAAGTCGGTTATGCGAACGACACCTTGGAAGGGCCAAGATTACGTAAAGGAGGGTAGCAACCATGCCGCAACCCACGTGAGTTGGGATGATGCAGTGGAGTTTTGCAAGCGGCTGAGTGCCAAGGAAAGCAAGATGTATCGATTGCCGACGGAAGCGGAGTGGGAATACGCCTGTCGCGCTGGAACGACGACGGCATATAGTTTTGGTGATGACGCAGCTCATTTGATCGAGTATGGATGGTTTGATATGAATACTTATGACATTGGAGAATTATACGCTCATGAGGCGGGGCTGAAGCGTGCGAACGGCTTTGGATTGCATGACATGCACGGCAATGTTTGGGAGTGGTGCTCGGACTGGTATGGCGATTATTCGACGGGTAATGTGACGGACCCGCAGGGTGCTACAGAGGGCTCGTACCGTGTGCATCGCGGTGGCGGCTGGATCATCGACGCGAGGTTCTGTCGTTCGGCGAATCGGACCGGGTTTCTGCCGGTCGACCGTGACAGCTTCCGGGGGGTCCGCGTGGCCTTGAGTTCTGTAGTCGATCGGTAGAGCGCAGGTCCGTAGGGAGCGAAGCGAAGCCGCGACCGGAGGTACCGCAGCGGGAGGCAGAATGACTACGCTCTCAGGCCGAAAATAGACGGCGCAGGCCGTCGTGGGGCTTGGGGCTTCGCCCCAACGAAAGTTCGTGAAAGCGGCTCAGTGAAAAGAACAGCCTGGATGGACCTTGTCTCAGTTGTGTTCGGTTCTCGAGCGGAGCCGATCGTCAATCATTAGTCTTGTATCTCTGTTGTATCGATCCCCATGCAATTCCGCATCTATTCGATTGCTGTCATGTACGATCCGTGTGAATTGCGGTGGCGGCTGGAACAACAACGCGAGGAACTGTCGTTCGGCGAATCGGAGCAGGAATACGCCGGACAACCGTAACAACAACGTTGGGTTCCGCGTAGCCTTGAGCTCGCGGGAAAGCGGAAGCAACCACCGAACAGGACAAAGTCCCGTCCACAGCGTTTCGGCGTTGTGGCGAATCCGTGACGCACGGCGGGGGCTGGTAGCACTTTTGCGAACTTCCTCGCCGTGCCATCTTAAATCTTTAATTTTCCACCTTTCAGAAACTCGCTAAGCCGATGCCTCCAGAAGTCACCTGCGAATCGTATCCGACGAAATGGCTGGTCAGGAGTTTGTTTTTGACCAGCGAAATTGCCGCTTTGCTGGGCGTGGTGCCGATTGCTCAGTCCGCGTTCCCAGACGGGTTGACAAATTGATCTCGCGACATCATTGCATGCTGGATATCAATCCGCCCGATATCCGCATCCGCGATTACGACAGCCTGAATGCGTTAGAATCATTACGTGCACTTTGCTCTCTGTAGCGTCTCCCGAGTTTGGTGCAGGGAACGAAATCAAAAGCATCCACTTCCCAACAATTCATTTTCAAAGCCTGCTCACCCAAATTACCCCGACCCAATGAATCAAAATATCGAGCAATACTTTGCCTTTCTTGCAGGCCAATTCACAGAGGCCACGCCACTGGCCGAGATCGAAGCGAAGGTGCGTCAAATGGCAGTCCAGCAACTTATTTCAAATGACGTAGCCAGCGAGTTGATCAAAATGTTTCAGGCGAGCGCCAATCAACACACAACACCACAGTCGGTGACGCCTCGACTATTGGTCGACTGGGGAGATAACCCGCGTGTTGGTCACCAAGTGCGCCCCGAGTTCAGCTTGCTCTGTCCAAGCCATTGCTCCCGCCCTGAAATCTCGATCGAAATCGATTCAGACCTGGATCACGATGCGACCGACCCGCGACGAAGACCTCGTGAAGAGGAACCGGGGCTGTGGACTTTTCACGTCCCGTTTCGGATGACATCGGCAGGAACGGACTGTCGGCCAGGGCATTATTTAATTGACGTTGCGATCTCGTTCCGCGACGTTCCTCCGAATCTTCCCCGGTTTTATTGCTGCCGAATCCGTTTGCATGTCCCTAACCAGTCTGACGGTGATAAAGGAGTGCTGGAGATCGACGGGGACGGCCAGTCGATCGTAAACCTTCAAGGTCATAACCTTAAGCAGTTTTCTAGAGTGATTCTGAAAGCCCAAGGGGCTGGGGTCATTAACCTGCACCAATCTCATCTTGGCAAGGAAGATGACGCCTCCGAGGATCAGGCCGACGGCAATAGAACTACATTCGAGTATGTGTTAAAGGTCGATGGCGAGAAACAGTCTCGCCTGCCGTCTGTCTTCAGAGGTGTGTCGGGCCGCGCGTACCTGGACAAAGCAGGGCTGTACTTCGATGATGGCCGGCGAACGCTGCTGCTGGCAAGCGAGCAGGTGACTTTTGGGCGAAATCGTGAGAATGATGTTTCTTTGAGGTTTCTGCCTCGCTCCGATACAAACGACGATTTTTCG
>DNWZ01000667.1 GCA_003506095.1 Planctomycetaceae bacterium
TGCGTCAGGTTACTTACCAATTTCGTCAGCGGTATTGCCAACTGCTGGACAAACTTGGCAGCACCGGCCTGCCATTGACGGTCTGCACCATCTACGACTCGGTTCCGAACCTCGGTGATGCAGAACTGGCGGGGCTGGCCGTTTTCAATGACGTCATCACCCGAGAGTGCTTCAAGCGGCGAGCGAATTTGATCGATTTGCGTTTGCTTTGCGATTTGCATGAGGATTATTCGGAAATCTCTCCGATCGAACCGTCGCACGAGGGTGGATTGAAGATTGCAAAAGCCATTGTTCGGCGTGTGGTGCGAGGCGACGCCGATTCTGCCACAATGGTCTGTCATGACTGAACGGAAGCGATGTGCGATGGATACAGTGGTTTTGGGTTCTTGCGGAAACAGCGTGTAACAAGATTTGAAGGAAGTTTTGCATGGTACTTGGGCTCGACCTGGACGGCGTCATCACAGACGCGCCTGAATTTTTCTCGGCCTGGACGCATTCTTGGCCAGGCAAGGTGATTGTGATCACCTACCGTCGCGATCGTCAAAAAGCGATCGCGGACTTGGAAGAACGCAACATTCGATACGATGAAGTCGTGCTGGTTAATCGCTTTGAGGCGAAAGCCGAGATCATCGCGGAACACGGCGTGACGATGTATGTCGATGACCAGCCAGAGATGCTGAAGCATGTGCCGGCGGGCGTTCAGGTGATGTTGTTTCGTAACGAAGGTAATTACGACTTCGGTGATTGCCGTTGGATGTTCAGCGGTGAAACCGGCAAGCAGGTTTGTTGAGCGTTAACGGTGGGTTCGGCGAGGGTGCGGAAAGTTTGAGAACTGATTGAGTCATGGCTAAAGTCAGGCAACTGATTTGGCTGCGAAAGTGGCTTAGTTTTGGAATGCAACAAAGAGGAGAAATCAGTTGGCTTTTAAAAAAACCATCCAGAATAAAGAAGCGGAGTATTGTCGTGATTGCGGCGGCCAATCAACGGCGATATTCGAGGGTTATCGACTCTGCGAAAACACCACGACAAGCGGACAGCAGCAGGACCAGAAGGATGTTTGCATACATTTGAAGAAAGAATCCCGACTATTTTGTGAGTTCGGCGGGCAACCACTAAAACCTGGCCAAACCGTTTGTCCCTGTTGCAATCGACCGGCTTCACATCCTTGATTTAGGAACTGTATGATGAATCCACAAATCGGAATTTGGTGGGACAATGGCGAGAAGATCGTGGCGTTTCCGCACCCGCCAGGCGACCGTTGTCACGCAACGGGATGGTGCGACAGTGAAGATTCTCACAACGACTTGTGGCCTGAAGCGGCGATGCAATTTAGCGCTGGCATTGACGACGAATACTTTTCGATTCCACGTGGGCGGGTGCTTTGGAATCCGGTCACGCGGAAGTCGGTCATTTATCACGGCAATGCGACCAGTGCGGAACGACTCCGGGAAATTGCTAAGGTATTCAAGCTTACGGATTGGACCAGCAGTACGGACACCCATTACATGACAGGCAGTGCGGCGGACCGCGAGTTCGACATCTATAACGACGATTAGGCGGATATCGACACGCCAGTTTTTGAATTGTAACACAACCAGGACCATGTCTATGCAAGGCCGCTCATTGGTCGCTCATTGCGTGGATTGCTTGCGTTTCTGATCCAGGATCGTTTGAATGTTCGGTGATTGAAAGCCGTTTGCTTTGGTTCCCTTCCCTGTTTGTTCGTTTGCCGCAATTTTGGTCATGTTGGAACGATGCACTTCGTCCAGCAACGCTTCAGCCGGCATTCCGGAAACGATTGCGTCACCGAGCAGCAAATACATTCGGTCTGCCCAAGCATCTGCGGCAGCAACCAAGTCGTCGTCATTGTGAGCCTCAATCCATTCCGCCAGTTCCTCGATAGCCATCAGGGCTCGTTTGGTGACTTCGGAACGGTTTCCGCTCTTACTGCGACGAATCTCAATGATTGTGCGCAGGTCTTGAGCCAGTCCGCGATCGAACTCAACCTGGTGGTCCAGCAATCGCGGTTCATCGGAGATCACTTCTTCGATCTTTCGGTGAAATTCGCGAACGAGTTCAAGTTGGCTTTTCATTCATCACTCTCCGCAGAGTAGAGCTGTCGCATATGGTCGGCGACCGTGCCACCTTCGGGATGCTCTCGCGAAGGGGCGGTTACGGATTTCAAAGCCGCCCAGGCAAACATACGAAGGTCTTTGTCATCGTCATTTTTTTTGATGTCTTGCAGCAACTCCGTCGCCGATTTGGCGGCGGGTCCCATGTCCATCAACGATTCGATTGCGATCGAACGTATCGGCTGGGATTGTCGTCGGTCCGCCGCGACCTTGGCCACAGCTTTTACCGCATCATCTGATATCGATTTTGCTTGTCCCAAGCCCTGTATCGCATAGTGCATCGCCCGCAACGCCGCGTCGTCCGCATCGTTAGTAAGCGTTTGGATCAATAATCTATCGGCCCGCGAATCAGTGCTTTTGAGTTTACGCGAGGCGATCGCGAAAGTGATCGCTGCACGCGTGTCGCCAACCGAATGCTCAAACCAATCAAGCAGGCGGTCCCAGTGATCCGATCGCAACTCACTAACACCACGGTCGATAATCGCTAGCATCGCCCGAGGTGCGGCGAGCAGCCTCATGACGCGCGTAGGCCGCTTTTGTTCCTCGTCGAGGCTTATCGCCAATCCTGTGCCACCGTTGGCGGCGACGTCGATCTCGTCCCGAGCGACAATGAGGTCCTGAAAACCCAGCCAGCGGTCATTCCATATTGTGTCGACGCAAGCGACCGGATCCGTTTTCGGCCAAGTCGACTCGTCGAACATCATTTCCAGATAGTTCAATACTTCGGCTTTCAAGGCTATCCCCACTTTGAAGGATCGTTTCACAGGCTGCTTATCGTATCGGCACTAGCAAGAAACCATCGCTTTGACAAAATCTTTGACAAGTTCCGCTATCGGCAATATTAAAAAACGGGTTTGCCGCTTTGCTGGCTGAGGATGCACCGCTGCTCGACGAAGCCGAAAGCGCCAACGTTACGAAACAGCGTCCCGTTCACGCATTCAGGCACGGTATTGAGCATTTCGGGTTGATCGTCAACGTACTGCGTGACGCGATGCTAGGCTACCACTTCCGCTTTGGCTGCGAAGCGGCCGACCAAAACAACTTCGTCGTAACGAATATTGCGTTCGCCCAAGTCCGCAATCGCCTTCACGCGGTCGCAGCGGTAAGTAATCACAATTACCTTCCCCAGCCACGAATGTGTCCGAGCCAAAAAGAATTCCGGTAATTCTTTGCTGCATACATCGAAATTCAGACCGAGTTTCAAAGCGACATCTCCAAGATTCCAACCTCGATTGCGACGCAATGCTCCCGAGAAAGATGCCCTCGATCAAAAGCATTCAGTTTTGCGATTGACAATGTCGTGGGATTAGCTGTCCATTGACCAGCTCCCCTGGCTCTCACAAGCTCAATTGCCTTTCCTGTTGCAAGACATTGCAACGTTACGGGGCCGCTAACGCCCTCAAGCCAATCGTTATGTTGCTGCCAGACACTGCCGTTATCGCACAATAGCAAAATTTCGTTATTGTCATCGATAGATAAGTCTTCGTTAAATTGATCATTGGAAGCTTCTAGGGCAATGGGAGCTTCAGTAGACTTCTTTGGTAAAACGACTGTTGGGCACCATGAGTCGAAATCTATATCTTGAGCTCGCGTTTGCAGCGATTGCACACTACCGGAAACGATGCCAACTTTCGCCAAATCCGCGTGCCAATCAACATTGATGGTATTAGGGAATACATAAACTCCGGCCTGTTTGTCACCAAACGATATTGCATTTCCCGCAGAAAGTGCTGACGCGACTGCAAGGCAGTAGAGTCCTGCTACATTTTCATGATTCCTCTCTGCAGCAACTGAAGTGGAACGTAGAATGTCGCCGCAAACCATGTTGGCACCAATTCGCCAGTAGAAATCGGACTTGGCTCGAATTGCGCGTTCATTGGGCTTTGAAGTGGGTGGCACGAGAGGCCGCTTACGGGACGGTATCTTGTTTACGGCATATTTGCGGTTGATCAGAGCAAGCCCGACGGTTGGATTTGTTTCAGCGATAACAAACGAGGAATCAACAGGTCCTTCAACCCATGGTGTAATGGGGATAGCCAAACACTCTGCAACTTGATACGTCGCGCGGACGTAGGTTTGGCCGACTTCACTCTTGATATCTGACGGCTGTTGCCGGTTGCGGAACTCATCACATCGAAAGCTACTGTCGACAGGGCGGTTTTCTGTTGGTCTAGAGTGTGGTCCCAACGGACCATCCACAACGACTACGGTTTGATCGTAGTGTGCCATGACGTCCCGAACTGAAGCTAAAAAACCGATGAGCTCAGACAGTTTAAAACGACAACATGCCGCTTCGTTGTTGCCGTACTTTTGGGCCCTCACTGGCCAAATGATTTTTTGTTTTGGATCGTGGGCAGCGAGTGCACATGACCTTTGTTTTTCACTCCAGCCAATGTCGATACCGAGAAGCAATGTTGATCTATTCAATTTTCTTTCTTTCAATAGGGAGCAACTTTAATCTTCAACGACCTGTTTAAACGTTGTCCTGGCGACACATCAGGTTCGCATGCGGCTTCGGCTGGGCATGTCGAGCCATATCATAGGCAATCCGAGGCCGGCTTGGGGGACCAAGCCGGCCGTCACGAGAAACAGCCGTAAATTGATGCCGGATTCCTTGCCGGGACTTCCGAATGCGTTCGAGTCGAGGTAGCAGGACAACGCCAGACCGAGACTAGCGAGCAGCGATCGGCTGCCATTAGTCGGCGAGATGGACTTGGTGATCTTTTGCAAACGTGATTTTCCGTCGAAATGGCTTTCGAAGCTTCAGTCAACTTGTTCGGCAACGGCAGAGCCTGACCGGCTTCGACGCTTCAGAGACCGGTCTGCGATTTCGTTTTTAGGCGTTCAAGGGCTCTCAAAGATTGGGCGGCAAAGTTGTTTTTACACGGAGCGTGAGGGCTCCTGCCGAACCGTTTCTTGGCTCAGCAGAATCGTCGTGGTCTCATCGTGCACTAACGCGACCTTCTCTTCTGTAGCTCGTCCCATGGTTTTAAAACGCTGAGTTGGATGCGACTTCGCCATCCTAGCGGCGAGCTGAATGATTGCCGAGCGTTGGTAGGTTCTTTGACAGCTTTGACCGCTGTTCCATGGTCGGTCGTTGGCGGTTCGGCCTCGGAGCAATCCGTGTCAGTGTGGCCGGTCACAAAGTGGTGAACCTGCGAACCTGTCAAGAAGTCTTTCACACGAGTCCGTCGGAGCCGCATGACGGTTCAGAGAAATGCCGGTTCATTCGGCCATCGTGGAATCAGCCGATCACCACTGGCAATCAATTCCCGCCGCACTTTACCGTGAGCATCCAACTTCAGGGCAAGACATAGCCGCATGTTCTCAATATCTGCCTCACTCAACGGCGCAACCACTTGCCGCGCCCGAAATCTCTTCGCAATCATCTTGGCCTTCATTGGCGAGCGCGGCTCACGCACCGCCTCGCGGGCCTCACTATCATCGGAAGCAAATCGCAAGCCATGAAACAGCGCCTCGGCATGTCACCATTTCTGGCCCTCATAAACAA
>DNWZ01000585.1:0-221 GCA_003506095.1 Planctomycetaceae bacterium
AGATGTGCGGGAGGCACTAGGACGTCTGCGTCAGGTTACTTACCAATTTCGTCAGCGGTATTGCCAACTGCTGGACAAACTTGGCAGGACCGGCCTGCCGTTGACGGTCTGCACCATTTACGACTCGGTCCCGAACCTCGATGACGCAGAACTGGCGGGGCTGGCCGTTTTCAATGACGTCATCACCCGAGAGTGCTTCAAGCGGCGAGCGAATTTGATCG
>DNWZ01000585.1:255-2419 GCA_003506095.1 Planctomycetaceae bacterium
TTCGGCGTGTGGTGCAAGGCGACGCCGACTCTGCCACAATGGTCTGTCATGACTGAACGGAAGCGATGTGGCATGGATACAGTGGTTTTGGGTTCTTGCGGCAACAGACAGTAAAAAGATTTGTAGGAGTTTTTGCATGGTACTTGGGCTCGACCTGGACGGCGTCATCACAGACGCGCCTCAATTTTTCTCGGCCTGGACGCATTCTTGGCCAGGAAGGGTGATTGTGATCACCTACCGTCGCGATCGTCAAAAAGCGATCGCGGACTTGGAAGAACGCAAAATTCGATACGATGAAGTCGTGCTGGTTAATCGCTTTGAGGCGAAGGCCGAGATCATCGAGGAATACGGCGTGACGATGTATGTCGATGACCAGCCAGAGATGCTGAAGCATGTGCCGGCGGGCGTTCAAGTGATGTTGTTTCGTAACGAAGGCAATTACGACTTCGGTGATTGCCGTTGGATGTTCAGCGGTGAAACCGGCAAGCAGGTTTGTTGAGCGTTAACGGTGGGTTCGGCGAGGGTGCGGAAAGTGTGAGAAGTGATTGAGTCATGGCTAAAATCAGGCAACTGATTTGGCTGCGAAAGCGGCTTAGTTTTGGAATGCGACAAAGAGGAGAAATCAGTTGGCTTTTAAAACCCCATCCAGAATAAATAAGCAAAGTATTGTCGTGATTGCGGCGGCCCATTAACGGCGATATTCGAGGATTATCGAATGTGCGAAAACACCACGACAAGCGGACAGCAGCAGGACCCGAAGGATGTTTGCATATATTTGAAGAAAGAATCCCGACTATTTTGTGAGTTCGGCGGCCAGCCATTAACACTCGGCCAAATCGTTTGTCCCTGTTGCAATCGACCGGCTTCACATCCTTGATTTAGGAACCGTATGATGAAACCACAAATCGGAATTTGGTGGGACAATGGCGAGAAGATCGTGGCTTTTCCGCACCCGCCAGGCGACCGTTGTCACGCAACGGGATGGTGCGACAGCGAAGATTCTCACAACGACTTGTGGCCTGAAGCGGCGATGCAATTCAGCGCTGGCATCGACGACGAATACTTTTCGATTCCACGTGGGCGGGTGCTTTGGAATCCGGTCACGCGGAAGTCGGTCATTTATCACGGCAATGCGACCAGTGCGGAACGACTCCGGGAAATTGCTAAGGTATTCAAGCTTACGGATTGGACCAGCAGTACGGACACCCATTACATGACAGGCAGTGCGGCGGATCGCGAGTTCGACATCTATAACGACGATTAGGCGGATATCGACACGCCAGTTTTTGAATTGTGACACAACCTGGGCCATGTCTATGCAAGGCCGCTCATTGGCCGCTCATTCCATGGATTGCTTGCGCTTCTGATCCAGGATCGTTTGAATGTTGGGTGATTGAAAGCCGTTTGCTTTGGTTCCCTTGCCTGTTTGTTCGTTTGCCGCAATTTTGGTCATGTTGGAACGATGCACTTCGTCCAGCAACGCTTCGGCCGGCATTCCGGAAACGATCGCGTCACCGAGCAGCAAATACATTCGGTCTGCCCAAGCATCTGCCGCAGCAACCAAGTCGTCGTCATTGTGAGCCTCGATCCATTCCGCCAATTCCTCGATAGCCATCAGGGCTCGTTTAGTGACTTCGGAATGCGTTCCATTCTTACGACGACGAGACTCAATGATTGTGCGCAGGTCTTGAGCCAATCCGCGATCGGATTCAACCTGGTGGTCCAGCAGTCGCGGTTCATCGGCGATCACTTCTTCGATCTTTCGGTGAAATTCGCGAACGAGTTCAAGTTGGCTTTTCATTCATCACTCTCCGCAGAGTAGAGTTGTCGCATATGGTCGGCGACCGTACCGCCTTCGGGATGCTCTCGCGAAGGGGCGGTTACGGATTTCAAAGCCGCCCAGGCAAACATACGAAGATCTTGGTCATCGTCATTTTTTTTGATGTCTTGCAGCAACTCCGTCGCCGACTTGGCGGCGGGGCCCATGTCCATCAATGATTCGATTGCGATCGAACGTATCGGCTGGGATTGTTGTCGGTCCGCTGCGACGTTGGCCACAGCTTTTACCGCATTGTCTGATATCGATTTTGCTTGGCCCAAGCCCTGTATCGCATAGTGCATCGCCCGCAACGCAGCGTCGTCCGCATCGTTAGTAAGCGTTTGG
>DNWZ01000585.1:2477-5301 GCA_003506095.1 Planctomycetaceae bacterium
CCACGTTCGATAATCGCTAACATCAGCGGAGGTGCGGCGAGCATCCTCATGACGCGCGTGGGTCGCTTTGGTTCCTCGTCGAAGCTAATCCCGAATCCTGCGCCACCGTTGGCGGCGACGTCGAGCTCGTCCCGAGCGACAATGAGGTCCTGTAAGCCCAGCCAACGGTCATTCCATATTGTGTCGACACAAGCGACCGGATCCGTTTCCGGCCAAGTCGACTCGTCGAACATCATTTCCAGATAGTTCAATACTTCGGCTTTCAAGGCTATCTCCACTTTGCGGGATCGTTTGATAAGCAGCCTATCGTAACGGCTGTGGCAAGAAACCATCGCTTTGATAGGTTTTTTGACAAGTTCCGCTACTGGCAACATCAACAAACAAGTGTGCCGGTCTGCTGGCTGAGAATCGACCGCTGATCGACGAAGCCGAAATCGCCAACGCTACGAAACAGCGTACCGCTCATACTTCAGGCACGTTCTTGAGCATTTCGGATTGATCGTCAACGTACTACGTGACACCATGCCCGGCGATCACTTCCGGTTTGCCATCATCCGATCCATCGGAAGACTTCGTCGTAGCAAGTGTTGCGTTCCTCCACGTCCGCAATCGCCTTCGCGCATTCGCGACGATACGTAATCACAACTACCCTCCTCGGCAACGAGTATGTCCCAGTAGGGTAGAATTCTGGTGCTTCGTTGATGCATCTGTCTATGTCTATGTCTATGTCGAGGCCGAGGGTGAAACTGGCGAAACTCATTCAATCGACATTTACTGTGCTCTCCTGAACTCGGTTGACAAGCAGAGGTGTAATGTCTGGCATCCAGATTTTTCCACCAGCCTCAACGGTCCCAAAGGATCTTGTAAGCTTCAACCGGTGAAGACAGCCGACAAGCGATGCGCATGCCGCGTCCATAGCATCGTGGTCGGGAACCATCTCCAGCGTCAAGTTCGGTATGAAGGCATTGAGGATTCGGAATCTTGCCAACTGACCTACCTGAGTGCCTTTCTTTGGCAAACGAAGTCCATTGATGATCGCGTTCGAGAGCATCGTAAATGCACCGTGCGGGTGTGTTTCGATCTTTTCTACTGCGTCCGAGTTACTAAATAGTACGATTGATCGCGCAATCCACCTGCTTGCTCCGTCAAAGTTGCGAATGGTGTTTCGTGTGGTCCAGAAAAGGTGAATTCCCTCGCGAGACAGAGCCAGTTCTCCGTCACGTGTGAGAGATCCCACGATATCTTCCCATCCAGCGAGATCGTCGCGAAGCTCTAACCCATTCGTTGAGTTCGGGCCGTCGATGCAGACGATTGATGCGTTACGTCTGGTGACAAGTCGAAAAAAACAGTCGTTCGTTTTGTGTAGAACACGAGGATCTTCTGGAACAGTAAGTTTTACTCCATCCCAGTGAAGGGTAAACGAGGGCATCTCTTTAGGGCCAGATTTCATTTGTGAATCCCATGTGCCCGCCGTCGGGTCTAGTCCGATGGCGGTGAATGGAGCTTCGGGCGACGCAATATCAATCGGTTTGATGGCGGGCAATGCATTAAATTCAATATCCACGATCGCTGATGGCGGAATACGTCGAGAAGAAACTCGCCTTGTCTGGTTGGATAGTTTCTTTGCATAGGCTTGGCCTGAAAGAAATTTTGCTTGTGAATCTGAATCGAGAACTGATGTTGGTAGTAAACCGCTTTTCAGGCGGGACACTTTGCTCAAAGGAAGAAACTTTCTACCAGTTGGGAATCCATATACTGCTGCAACATTCCCAGTGATCTCAGAGACAATTTCACCAGTCCCAACTTCTGCGAGTGCATGCAGAACCAAGCTCCTTTCTCGCGAGGTGCAGAGTCCAACGACATCAGATGGAGCCGCACCGCTCATCGGTGGAGAACTGGCGGTCGAAAGCATTAGAAAAACCGGCTCTCCACGTTCGCTAAGCTCGCACAAAGCATCAATTTCTTCCAGTGGATCTAAATATGCTTTATTTTTAGTCAACCTGTAAATCCAGTCCATGTGTTTCATCCTCAATATTAATGTCAAGCCACACTTATCAGCGATCTGTTTGATGATTGTTCTGACGACGTGCCAGGTTCGGCTCCGGCTGGGCATGCCGAGCCATATTATAAACGATTCAAGGCCCGCTTGGGGGCCAGCCTAGCCGTCGATAGGAGCAGCCGCAAATTGATGCCAAATTCCTTGCCGAAACTTCCGAATGCATTTGGATCCAGGTAACAGGACAACGCCAGACCGAGACTAGCGAGCAGTGATCGGCTGCCATTAGTCGGCGAGATGGACTTGGTGATCTTTTGCAAACGTGATTTTCCGTGGAAATGGCTTTCGAAGCTTCAGTCAACTTGTTCGGCAACGGCAGAACCTGACCGGCTTCGACGCTGCAGAGACCGGTCTGCGATTTCGTTTTTAGGCGTTCAAGGGCTCTCAAAGATTGGGCGGCAAAGTTGTTTTTGCACGGAGCGTAAGGGCTCCTGCCGAACCGTTTTTTGGCTCAGCAGAATCGTCGTGATCTCATCGTGCACTAACGTGATCTTCTCTTCTGTAGCTCGTCCAATGATTTTAAAACGCCGAGTTGGATGTAATTTCGACATGCTAGCGGCGAGCTGGATACTTGCAGAGCTTTGGTAGGTTTTTTGACAACTTTGGGCGCTGTGCAATGGTCGGTCTTTTCTGGTTCGGCCTCGAAGTAATCCGTGTCAGTGTGGCCGGTCACGAAGTGGTGAACCTGCGAACCTGTCAAGAAGTCTTTCACACGAGTCCATCGGAGCCGCATGAGGGTTCGGAAAAATGCCGGTTCATTCGGCCATC
>DNWZ01000431.1 GCA_003506095.1 Planctomycetaceae bacterium
CGTTTGGTGATCCGGCTGAAACGGCTGCAACGCGAAGTCGACACGATCGCGCAAGGCAACTTTTCTAGCCATTTGGTCGCCGGTCCAGACGACGAGATTGGCAGGCTTGGTCGCGCCGTGGAAACGATGGCAAAGCAGTTGCAACGAATGTGGGACGCGCTGGGACGCGAGCACGGCCAGCGGTTGCTGCACCAGATCGCTGGCGGCCTTGCCCATAACTTGCGCAACAGTTTGACCGGTGCGCGAATGGCGGTGGAGTTGCATGCTCGCGACCACCAGCAGCAGCGGAGCGATGCCGACGGCGGTGCGGCGGTGGCGACGGCTGATGACGAGGGGCTGAGGATCGCGATTGAGCAACTCGACCAGGCCGAAGATTACGTCCGCCGATTGTTGCTGGTTTCCAAAGGCAAACAGGATGTCGATCGTCCCGCGACGGTTTCGGAAAGTTTGAAAGGTGTGATCGGCAGCCTCGATAATACCGCCCGTCATTTGGGCGTGGCGTTGAAGTGGTCTCTCGATCACGATGCCGCCGGGGCGAACGTTGCGGATGGTCCGACCTTGACTTCGGCAGTCACAAACTTAGTTTGGAACGCCATCCAAGCTGGCAAGCAGGTTTCTGTCGACGTGACGATCCTGCCGGTTGGCACGACCGAACATCACGGCGAGTCGATTCGGATCGATGTGGCGGATGATGGGCCGGGACCATCGCCGGAAGTGGCCGACACATTGTTCGAGCCGCTGATCACGACAAAGCCCGAAGGGCTGGGATTGGGACTGCCGCTTGTCAAACGCGCCGCCGAATCGCTCGGAGGCGATGTCAGGTGGTGTCGCCGCGACGCTCGAACCGTGTTTTCCCTTACCTTTCCTGTCGCGGCATGACATTGACTGAACAGATAAACGTATTGGTCGTCGACGACGAACCCGCGATCTGCTGGGGCTTTGAAAAGCTGTTGCGAGGCGAGGGGCACGCGGTTTTGACGGCCGGTTCTGCCGAAGCTGGACTGAAGCTGGCGGCGGCGAATCGGATCTCCCTGATCATTTTGGATGTTCGATTGCCAGGCGAAAGCGGGCTGGATGCGCTGCCCAAGTTCATCGCGGCCAGCGGCGGGGCACCGGTAATCGTAATCACAGCGTTTGGCGATTTGGAAACGGCTGTAACGGCGGTTCGCCAAGGTGCGGTCGATTACTTGACCAAACCGTTTCGACTGGAGGACGCGGCGGAAGTCTGCCGCCAGGCGCTGCGGCGGTCGGTGGCCAGAATCGATAATCGTGGCGATGCAAACCTCGACTGCGATCCGAAAGCGTCGCAGCCCTGGGTGCCGGGCTTGGCGAGCAAAGGCCTGCGCGAACCGGGACATGCCGATGCGCTGGTCGGAACTTCGGCGGCGATGCAAAAAGTTTTTCGCCAAATCGCACTCGTTGCGGCCAGCGATCTGTCGGTGCTGATCACCGGTGAAACCGGCACGGGCAAGGAACTGGTCGCCGCTGCGATTCATCGTCACAGCCACCGCAAAGATCGGCCCTATCTGGCGATCGCTCCGGTGGCGCTCAGCCCGTCGTTGTTGGAAAGCGAGCTGTTTGGCCATGTTCGGGGCGCGTTTACCGGTGCGAACGAAGATCGCAAAGGGTTCTTCGAAACAGCGGCTGGCGGCACAATTTTGCTGGATGAAATCGGCGACTTGCCGCTGGCGGCTCAAGTCAAGCTGTTGCGAGTTTTGGAACAGCGGCAATTCACGCCGGTCGGCTCGGTCGCGCCGCGCGATTGCGACGTGCGGATTTTGGCCGCGACGCACCGCGACTTGCGAAACGCGGTCGCCGCAGCGACGTTTCGCGAAGACTTGCTGTACCGATTGACGGCGGTGACGATCGAACTGCCGCCGCTGAGGACGCGAACGGAAGACATTGCGGTGCTAGCAAAACATTTTCTTCGCCGCATGGGCTATCCCGATCCCGAAATTGCGATCGACGACTCGCTGGTGCGCCACCTGTCCAAGCGGCGATGGTTGGGAAACATTCGCGAATTGCGAAACGCGGTCGAGCATGCGGCCGTGATCGCTCGAGGCCGGCCGCTGGATATCGCCGATTTCCCCGAGCCGCAGACGGCTGGCGTGGCGATCAACGAAGCTTCACTGGAGTCCGAGATCGAGCGTTGGACTTGGCAAGCGATTGAAAGTGAGCCGGCGGTGGTCGATGGCGGCGATGCCGATTCGGAAACGCCGGGGCAGTTGTACGAGCGTTTTTTGGCGGCGACCGAACCGGCGTTGATTCGCACGGTTTTGAACGCTACGGGCGGCAATCGTGCGGCGGCGGCTCAGCGGCTGGGTATGCACCGCGCGACATTGCGTGAGCGGATGAAACGCTACGGATTCGATTAAAAGGCACCGGGACGCTAGGGTGTAACGTCCCGGTGCCGAAGTGAAGGTAATGCCGCGGAGTGACCATCGAGACGATTGACCCAGAAACCGTCTCAACAGCTATCGCACCCAAGTACCGAGCGTGAATCGAGATTCACTCGCGTCACCGGCGGTTGATTCCCGCAACCAATCCGCTCACGGCAAAACCTTCTCCATGTATGGATTAACGGCTGATACCAACCCGGCGGCATGAAAGTCAACGTGATTTCCGGGCCAATCGCAGAAATTCACATTTCCAACCCAAAAATCACGCTTTGTCCGGGCATCGCGGCCCGACAGTCGCCTACTAGCCGCGGCGAATTGCGTTAAATTGACACGGTTTTGCGAAGCCTGCTCAAGCGTTTCGCCGATTCGCTTCGCCAACATCCCGCCCCCCCCATCTCATCATCCGCCAAGGTCAACGCATGAAGCCGATAGTTCAAATTTCACTCGATGTGACCGACATTCGCGAGGCGATCGAAACGGCGCGAATGGCATTGCGAGCCGGCGTCGATTGGCTGGAAGCCGGAACGCCGTTGATCTTGGCCGAGGGGCTGCATGGCGTACGAACGCTGCGTGCCGAGTTTCCTGGCGTGCCGATCGTCGCCGACCTGAAGACCATGGACGGCGGATATTTGGAAGCGGAAATGATGGCCGGGGCCGGAGCGACCCACGTCGTCGTGATGGCGCGGGCACACGAGGAAACGATCCGCTGTGTGGTCAAGGCTGGCAAGGATTTCGGCATCGAAGTGATGGGCGATAACCTCGGTTGTCCCGACATGGTCGCCGGAGCGAAAATGCTGGAAGACCTCGGATGCGGCTTCGTCATTCATCACATCGGCTACGACGAACGTCGCGGAATCGCGGCACGTGGCCAACGGATGCCGAGCCCTCTGGATCAGTTGCGCGACGTCGTGCGGGCGGTCAGCGTCCCCGTGCAAGCCGTCGGCGGATTGTCGCTGGAGCAAGCGATTGCCTGTCCGGCACACGGTGCACCGCTAGTCGTCTTAGGCGCACCACTGACGATTGATGCCGACTCGTTCAAGACGGCCGATGGCGATCTCGAATCCTCGCTGCGCATGATTTGCGAAGCGGTCCATGCACAAACCGGAGGCATTGCCTAAACATGTCAACAACTCTTTCGACCGCCGTCGTCAACTTCGCACCGCAAAAAGGTTCGGTGGAACTTCGTGACATCCCGCGTCCGGAGATCGGCCCCAACGATGTGCTGTTAGAAGTCGCCAACGTCGGCGTCTGTGGCAGCGACCTGCATCAATGGACCGCCGACCATTCATGGCCAGTCAATTATCCTGTCGTTCTCGGGCACGAGTTCGGCGGCCGAATTGTCGAACTCGGCAGCGCCGTTGAAGGGTGGCAATCGGGCGATCGTGTGGTCAGCGAAACCGCCGCGATCATTGACCCGAACAATCCGATGTCGCGTCGTGGTTTATATAACCTCGATCCGACTCGCAAAGGTTTTGGATATGGAGTCAACGGCGCGATGACTCGTTATGTTCGCGTACCGTCGCGAATCTTACACGCCGTACCTGACGAATTGGAGTTTGAATACGCATGCCTGACCGAACCTTGTTGTGTGGCTTATAACGCCGTGGTTCGCAATGTGCGGATTGAACCGGGCGACCGAGTCGTCGTGTTGGGCCCTGGCACGATCGGTATCTTATGCGCAGCGATGGCCAGGTTATGCGGCGCCGAAGTCGCGATGGTCGGACTGCAAGCCGACCGAGGCCGTTTGGAAATCGCGAAACAATATGGTTGTGAAGCGATCATCGGCGACGCCACCGAGTGGGCACGCAGTCGCGACGGATTGGGTTGTGATGGTGTGATTGACGCAGCCGGCAGCAGCGTGACGTTGAAGATTGCGCTCGACTTAGTGCGACCGGCGGGATGGATCAGCAAAGTCGGTTGGGGCCCACAACCTTTAGGTTTTAACCTAGATCCACTGGTTCAAAAGAACGTGACCTTGCAAGGCAGTTTCAGTCACCACTGGTCAATCTGGGAACGAGTCATTGCGCTATTGGCAGCGGGCACATTGGACGTACGTCCGATACTCGGCGGCGTCTGGCCAATCACGATGTGGCAAGAAGCGTTCGAGAAGATGCACCACGGCGAAGTCGTCAAAGCGGTCTTGCGACCGGTTTAACATGATCGGCAGATGAGACCACATCCGGCGGACGGACCATGCTTGGCGGCGAGGCGGCGTTGCGGCGCTGGTGATGATCATCGATGGACCGAGACAAAGTCGGATCGTCGCTTTGTGACTTCCAGAACTAGCACGCCAAACCTTTTGCGGCATTGCCGAAAAAAGCCCTAACAGCTCCGTGTGATTTAAGGTCGGCGTCCCATCGCTTTAAGCTTCTTGCTCGCCGCCAACATCGCTTTGTGATCGACCTGGTGGACGTTGACCGGGTCGCCGACCGATCGCAACATGGTGACAGTCAAACGTCCGCCAAGGTGCTGGCGAAACTCTTCTAGTCCCGAAAGCAACGTTTGGAAATCATCCATTGCTTCATCCCACAATGGCATGCCGAGTTCACGCAAACATTGACAAA
>DNWZ01000539.1 GCA_003506095.1 Planctomycetaceae bacterium
TCGTAAAGATCGCTACTGGCCACTGTGTCTCGGCCGGTTGATCTTGGGCAAAAATCTCGCTTTTGGACGTCGTCAATTGGGCCGCCCCACACGCCATGCTCAATCGGCCCAATGAATGCAGAAAATCACGACGTTGCATGCTGACAGACTCCTCGATCGAATCACAGCTGGACGAAACGGTTCTTGCGAAAGCCAGCATGCCAATACACGACTGCCTCGCCACAACCCAGGATAATCCCGATCACCTCGCGGCGCAACCGATCACGACCCTCGCCGGTAACGATCACGTATTAACCGACCGCGTTTTGAGACTGTTTGTCGGCGAATTGCGCAAGCCGACGAGCCCGCATTTCGCGGTACTTGACCACCGCTTGAAACGTAAAAACGTAACTGAAACCGGCGATCGGGATTGCGACCAACAAGCAACCGACCATCAGCGGTTCGATGATCTCCAGCAAACGCTTCCAATAAAAACGCGTCGCATCAAGGTAGGATTCTGGTGCGTAGGCCAGTTCCTTCCACCATCGCAGCGATACCGGTTCACCGCCCAGCACCCAGCGGCCCAGGCGATAACAGGGGTAATAGATCGGAATAAACGTCGCCGGATTGCTGATCCACACCAGCGGCAGGCCGACCAATTTGTTCGCCCCGAACATCCACGCCAGCGCAATAACAAGAGCTGACTGAAATCCAATCGTTGGCGTAAAAGCGACGAACAAACCGATCGCCACCCCCAAGGCCAAACGATGCGGCGGGTCATCGGCATGCAACACATTGCGTACCACCAACCGTCGACCCTTGGCCAGCACGCGGTATACGTTTCGTCGGCTGGGCCATGAAAACACTCGTTACTCTCACGAAAATTGCTTGAATCATCGCCTGGCGACCTGCCGCGTCGTATCGCGTTCCAATGGAGAATAATCATCTTGAAGCCCAGTCGGCAAGCCGGCAAGTTGCTGTCCGCTGTGCTGTGATGCCGCGAGTGTTGTTGACGGCCATCCGAAGTTTTGCGTATCCCTGCCCAGCGTGGAACGTGTAAGAGTGTGTCGCATTTTATTTTTGGCAGGTGATCATAGCGATCGGTTCGGGAGAACCACGGCCTGTGTGTGGCGTTGATAGCATTGTTTGCTAGCTGTTGGGGGCGGCGACTTATCCTATGGATATTTCTATCAAATCGACTCGACTGGGTGGCAGCACGTTCCTCTTTCTCTTCTGTGTGCTGATTGCGGGAGCAACCGCCAGTTTGGCTGAACCGCTGGTCCTTTCTGGCGCGACGATCGACCTCCACGAGATGATTGAATCCAAAACGCTGGAGCAGCGTCTTCTTGAGATCGACAGTCGATCAGAAGTCTGGCATGCTGCGACCGAGCAGCATCTGTCGTTGCATGATCAACACGAACATGCCGATGGCAGTTACCTTGATGATTTCACATCGAATGATTCTGTTTACCAATATCAGATTTTGCCACCCGGATTGATGTATCGTTCGTACCTGGCTGGCGAGAAAGAGCCGCGGACGATGTGGAGTGTGCTTTACGATACCAAGCGAAGTCGAACCATCTGGGAAACGGCATTGGGCGCCAGAGTGGGACTGTTTCGATATGGCACTGAGGGTGCAACGCGTCCCGAAGGGTATCAGCTTGACTTAGAGGGTGCCGTTTTTGCGAGACTTATTCCGGCTGAACCGAGCACCATGCTTGAAGGGGCGGATTTTCGCTTTGGCCTCTTGAATACGTGGCGAGAGGATCGCTTGGCCGTTAAATGGGGCTACTATCACGTCAGTTCTCATTTGGGTGACGAGTTCCTTATCGTAAATCCAGACTTTGACCGAATCAACTACGTTCGTGATGCGGCGATCGTTGGTGTTATGGCCGATGTTTTGGTTGATACGCAAGTTTATGGCGAAGTTGCCAATGCATTAGGTTCGCAAGGCGGAGCGAAGCCTTGGGAGTTCCAGTTTGGCAGTCAGTATGTTCCGACACGAAAGATGTTCGCTTATGGTTCGCCGTACGTTGGGGCCAATACTTACATGCGGCAGGACTTCGGATTTCGCAGCGGATTCAACTTCATCGCAGGTTGGAATTGGTATGGCGAGAAAACGGGCGAACGTCTTCGCGTCGGCATGCAATATTACCGTGGCCCCTCGCTCCAGTATTCTTTCTTCGATCGAAGCGAGCGGCTGATCGGTGGCGGTATTTGGCTTGACTACTAGGCTCTGTCTGAATGCAGGCCCGGCAGGACACGAACCCGCAATCGGCGGAGTGTAACGAGCTGTTGCGGCCATAAACTGACATAGGAGCTTTTTAAAACCGTGAAGTTCACCAACGACCAACCACTGATTTATTCTTCCGGCACCCAAGTCGTCTCTCAAAAAGACGTCATGGCCGCTAACGATTTGGTCGCGCATCCCGCCGGCGCGGTCGGCGTGATCGTTCGTTCGCCGGTTGATCGCACCCACGCCTACCGCGTTAAATTTTCGGATGGCTTCGAAGCCGCGATTCATCACGACCAATTGATACGATTAACCGATTTCAAACAATCAGCCATTCGTGATAGCGATACGGATGTTTCCAGCGACGGGCTCTACGAACGCGTCATCTATCGCTGTGTCATCGGTTCGCGCGCCTACGGCCTCGAAGACGACGCATCCGATACCGATCGCCGAGGTATCTATTTACCGACCGCAGACATGCATTGGTCGCTGTACGGTGTCCCCGAGCAACTGGAAAACGAACCCACGCAGGAAGCTTATTGGGAATTGCAAAAGTTTTTGGTCCTTGCACTCAAGGCGAACCCCAATGTGTTGGAATGTCTCTACTCTCCAATCGTCGAGCATGCGACACCGCTAGCCCAGGAACTGCTCTCCATCCGAGAAATCTTCCTTTCAAAATTACTGTTTCAAACCTATTCGGGATACGTCGCGTCTCAGTTCAAGAAAATGCAGATCGACATTCGTAATCAGGGACGCGTAAAGTGGAAACACGTCATGCACCTGATCCGATTGTTGATCTCAGGCACTCATGTATTGACTCATCAAACGGTGATCGTCGATGTCGGCGACCACCGCGATCAACTGTTGCGAATCAAACGCGGAGAAATGCCTTTCCATGAAGCCGACACATGGCGCAAATCGCTGCAAAAACAATTCGAATCGGCGTTTAAGGTGACACAGTTGCCAGACCGACCAGACTACCATCGCGCCAACGAATTTTTGATTCGTGCACGCCGCGCGGCAATCGCAAGTGAACTGCCATGATCGACCACGACAAGATGATGCAACATGTGCACAGCCATCCTTATCCGTTGCTGTTTGCAACGATCAGCGGTGCACACCTCTATGGATTTCCATCGCCCGACTCCGACTTTGACCTGCGCGGGGTCCATCTGTTGCCACTCGAAGATGTCGTCGGCCTCGACGCCGGACAAGAGACGGTCGAGAAAGAAGGCATCTATGACGGTTTGGAAATCGATCTAGTGACTCACGACGCGGCGAAATTCTTTCAACTGATGCTGCGTCGCAACGGTTACGTACTTGAACAGATTTTCTCACCGCTGGTCGTATTTGCTCGTCCAGAGCACGAAGAATTAAAATCGCTCGCCGCCGGTTGTATCACCAAGCATCACGCGCATCACTACTTAGGATTCGCATCAACCCAGTGGCGGCTGTTCAGCAAGGAATCGCCGCCAAGGGTCAAGCCGTTGTTATACGTTTATCGTGTATTGCTGACTGGCATTCACCTGATGCGTACCGGCGTGATTGAAGCGAACTTAGCGGTACTCAATGACGACGCGAAGCTGCCGTACATTCGCGACCTGATCGCCCAGAAGCTCAGCGGTCCCGAACAAGGCTCGCTTGCATCCTCTGACCTTGCCTTCCACGAAAGTGAATACAAGCGATTGACCGGAGAACTTCAATCCGCATACGACGAATCCGAGTTACCGGAGATGCCATCGACCCGCAAGTCGCTCAACGACATGCTCGTGCGACTGCGTCTCGGTCCACCGCAATGACCGATCCCGCACCCAAACGGGAAAGTTCCCGTTTGGAGGTTATGGAAAGAGTACACTGCCGACACTCGGCAGGCCGTGGAAAGCCCGCAAATCACGATCGATTAACGAAATAGGGCTGGCAGGACTCGAACCCGCGACCTAGGGATTATGAGTCTGTAAGTTTGTTCGGGAAAATGCGTTATTTCCCGGTCGTTCTGTGCTGTTGGTGACAAATAGGGGACAATCGAGAACGGCGAGTCTGTAAACGTGCCCCGCAGCCAGCCAGTAAAATCAATCGGTTTTCGCAAGCTTAATGATTGCTTGAAGTTGACAAACGACTGGCGTGGAGCGTCGCGGAAATCGCTTGCATTGGTTTGGTTTGTCGTTATTTTTCCAGCAACGACACCGCCCAGCCAAGCATTGTGCCTTGCGGGCCGTCTCTGTCGGTTCCGTGATTGTGTTGACAATATCGCGGGGTGCCCATCGGGCTGCTTTTGATTCTTTGTTGCATTTGAACATCATCCAGCCAATCAAACGCATCCGAACCCCGAGGGCTTACCCAATGGTAACTGTATTGCCACGTCGCCGTATGGCGGCACCCACAACGCCGGTGACAGTGGAGCGATCGCTTTACAGCAAGCGTGAAGCCGCTGCCATTCTTGGCATTTCAACCCGGACATTTGAACGCATCGTGTCGGGCGGTGATCTTCAACCTATCAA
>DNWZ01000427.1 GCA_003506095.1 Planctomycetaceae bacterium
CGAGCGATTGACCAACAATTCGCCAAATCGTTGGCCGAGGCGGAAAAACTGCAAGCGATTCCTGTGGCCGCATATGAGCAGTTGCTTCAAGAAGGGAACGTTCCGGCCGAATATCGACCAACCTTGTATGACATTTTGGTTCATCATGCATTGGAGTTTTACTCGTCCGACGTTCAAGCGGGGTCGCGTGCCGCTTATGCATTCGAGTTGAAGGCCGATAGCCCGATCTTTGCTTCGCAAGATGATTTCTTGCAATGGAATCCCAAATCCGAAGACGATCGCGCACCATTGCTGGTCGCTGTCAGGTTGTATCAAGACCTGTTGCGATTTCACTTGCGCGACGACAATCCCACCGCGCGGTTGGATGCCGATTTGGCGAGGCTTGAGTTTGGATTTCATCATGCGGTTGGGGAAGAAAAAGACGAGCGGTATGCGGCTGCTTTGTCACGGTTTGAGTCGTCGAACGCTTCGCACCCGTTATCGAGCTTGGCGATTTTTGAACTCGCGTCTTTACAGCATGCCGACGGCGATTTTCTGGACGCCCACCGATTGGCCAATCAAGGTCTGGCGCGGTTTCCCGAAAGCATTGGTGCGACGCGCTGCTTTAACCTAATCGAGCAAATCGAATCGCGGGAAGCGATGGCTTCGACGGAGCGTGTTTGGAACGATCCGTGGCCGACGATCGATGTCCGCTATCGCAATGTCAATAAGATTTTCTTCCGCTTGGTCAGGTTCGATTTCGACGAATTCGTATCGGCGGGACGATGGCAACCAGAATCTCTGGAGCCGGAACGGACAAAGCGATTGCTCGCTATGACGGCCGTCAAAAAATGGTCGGCCGACCTGCCCGCGACAGAAGATTTCAAGTCGCGTGTCGAGCAAGTTGCTGTCCCCAAGGACATCCCTGCGGGATCTTATTTCTTGATCTCCAGCTACCGTGAAGATTTCCAAGAAGCCGATAACCAGATGAGTTTGTCGGAGGTTTGGGTCAGCACGTTGGCGGTCATTACCCAAAACCGGCAAGCTGCGGGTCAGGTTGGCGGATTGGTCGTTGATGCCAAACTAGGCACACCGGTCGCTGGGGCTAGCGTTCGTGGATGGCAGCGGAATCGAAATAACCAACTGGTCGAACTGCAGACGGTTCGCACCGATGCCGATGGTCGATTCGAGTTTCCCGCCCAAGATCGCCAGCAATTGGTCTTTCTGGTAACGCATCGTGACCAACGGCTTTCGTCGGCTGGGTATTTGAGTGCGTATCTACAACGCCAGCGCCGCCAGGTTCAAGAACAGACGCATTTCTTTACCGACCGGGCGATTTATCGTCCCGGGCAAACGATTCGTTACAAAGGAATCTGTCTGTCGGCAAATGTTGAAGACGACAAGTATGTGACGCTCGAACGTCGCCAAGTGACATTAGTGTTTGTTGATGCCAATGGTAAAGAAGTCGAACGGGTTCAACATCAATCAAACCAGTATGGCAGTTTCAGCGGCAGTGTTACTGCGCCGCGAGGTCGCTTAACCGGCCAGATGATGATTCGTGTCGAGTCAGGCCCACGCGGCCAAGCATTTGTCCAAGTCGAAGAATACAAACGTCCTAAGTTTGAGGTGGAACTTAATGCGCCGACACAGCCGGCGAAATTGGGTGGCGAAGTCATCATCAGCGGCAATGCCATAGCGTTCACCGGGGCTGTTGTTGATAACGCGAGCGTTTCGTGGCGGGTGGTTCGTGAAGTCCGTTTTCCACCTTGGTGGTATTGGCGATCGATATTCCCGCCGGTCGGTGAAAGCCAAGAGATCGCTAGTGGTGTTTCGACAACGTCCGCCAATGGCACGTTTGAGATTCGGTTTAATGCGATGCCCGATGCGAAAGTATCGCCTGAATCCGAGCCAACTTTTCAATTCAAAATTTATGCGGATGTGACTGATGGAGCGGGCGAGACCCGATCAAATACACGAACGATCAGCCTCGGCTATACGGCGCTGTCGGCATCGTTGGATGCTGAATCGTGGTTGGAATCCGAAAAAGCATTTGATCTTAAAGTTCACACCACTACGCTCAATGGCGACGGACAAGCGGCCGAAGGGACATTGAAGATTCATTCATTGAAAGAGCCAGCCAATGTCCAGCGCCCATCTTTACCCGGCGGAATGGCGGTCGATGACATTTTCGAAGACAACGATTTGTTCGGTGGCGGTACGATGCCGCGCCAGCGTGACCCTAACGACATGAACCAGTGGGAATTGGGCGAAACGGTTTATGAAACCGAAGTGAAAACCGATGGGGCGGGCAATCAGACTTTATCGATCAAGTTGCCAGCGGGTGCCTTCCGGGCCGTATTGAAGACTCGCGATGCCTTCGGTAACGAAGTTACCGCCATGTTGCCGCTGACTGTGCTCGATCCGTCGAGCAATCGGTTCCCGATCAAAATTGCCAATCATATTAGCGTTGAAAACGACAAGTTGAGTCCGGGACAATCGCTGCGGGCCGTTTGGGGCAGCGGATACCCGACCGCTCGGGCTTTAGTGGAGATCGAACATCGCGGCAAAATCGTGAAACGATATTGGACTCCGCAGGGGCAAACCCAGGTTTCGGTCCAACATCCGGTCACCGAAGCGATGCGTGGCGGCTTTACGCTGCACATTACGATGGTTCGCGAAAACCGTGCGCATCTGTTTTCACAGCGTATCGACGTGCCTTGGACCAATAAAGAATTGTCGATCAAGTGGGAGCGTTTGATATCGAAGTTGCAACCCGGACAGAAAGAAACTTGGACAGCGGTCATCACAGGGGAAGACGCCGAACGTGCGGCCGCCGAAATGGTTGCAACGTTATACGATGCATCGCTGGATGTATTTAAAGAGCATCGATGGATGTCTGGATTTAGCGTTTTTCGTCAAGACCATTCGATGGTTTCCAGTAGTTTTGTGAATCAACAACGTACGCTATCGACGTTCCATCAAACCTGGGAAGTGGATCAGCGAAATGATCAATGGGAATACACCCATTTGAATTGGCCGTCGAGCCAAATGTTTGGTGATCGACGACGGTTCAAATCTCGCGGACGTGCGATGGCAGGTGGAGAGCCGGAGATGATGATGGATGCAATGCCATTAGCGACACCGGCGTTCGGTGGCATGGGCGGCATGGGTGGAATGGGAGCGGGCGCATTTGCTGCTGAAGCGGCCGATGATCT
>DNWZ01000635.1 GCA_003506095.1 Planctomycetaceae bacterium
CTCAGATGTCTCCGTTGCATGCGATTGTTATTTGTCTTCCTCGGGCCAGGGAACAACCGGACTGTCCGTGAACTCATTGAACGCATCGTCGCTCGAAGGAACCACGAAGACGTCCAAGCAGAACGGTACTAAGTGTACCACGGTCACGCGATACGTACCAATATCGAATTGGAGTTGAAGACCGCCGTATTCGGTGTCAGGCATCATGTCACCGGATGGTACGTACTCCCCAGCATGAAAAAACAAAGAGCCACCTTCGCAGCGAATCAGTGCCGACGTTGCGATCGGAAGTACGTTTTCCGGCGGCGATTCATGATACACGTTGAGAAGATAGTCACCGTCAACGCCAGTAGAAACGAATAGCACGTTGCCCGCATTGATTTCTGCGACTTCATCATCGGGAATCGACCACCAATCAGCATCGTCATGCAGTCGATGCTCCAACCGCTTTGGATCGAATACAGCGAGCGTTGCCGTGTCGGTCCGAATCGAAGATCGAGTTGGTGTTGTTTGCGGTGCGTTCATGACAAATAACTTGTTTCTCACCCGTGACGGAGGGCGGGAATACGGGGTTTTGAGGGTATTCTCACTGGTTCGTCACCTATTCTCACCGGTGGGCGGCACGGTCGCTCCGACCTATTCTCACCGGTTCCCTCGCCCGCATTGTCTCCCGCTGGCGAGTGGGAGTCAAGGTTATTCTCAACGGTGATGGAGCAACTTTCCCGTGTGCGGCTGGAGGTACTGAACAAATACCCATTGCCAAGAGAATGGTGTACGGATAGTCTCTACAGCAGCGGGTTGCGATGGGGAGGTCCCTTGCTCACGCGTCGGGTTGCGATGGGGAGGTCCCTCGCTCACGCGTCGGGTTGTGAGGGGACCGCAAGTGAAACCACGATTAGGAGACATCAAGCATGGCGTCACCACTGTTTTCGAAGCCGGGGAAAGCTGATCGCGAGCTGGGTTGGGCCAAGATTTGGTTCAAGAGACTGGCGATTTTTCATGGGCACACTGACCGGGCGGGTCAGCGCGACTGGGCGTTTAACGCGGATCAGGTCATCGAGTTTTTGAGATCGAAACGCGATGCGGGTTTTCCGGCTTGGAAGCGTTTGAAAATCATCCGCGGTTTGATGATCTATCGGCAGGTGATCCTGCAACAGTCCGATGAGGATCTGGTTCCGCTGCTGAAGAAGATGGAGGAGATCGTCGTCGCCCAGCGGGCCCAAGGCGCGGGCTATGCGACGATTGAGGAAGCGGCGGGCAAGATTAATCCCAATGAGCCTGATGCGATTCAGCAGTTTCGGATCGCACTGCGTCGCGACGGAATGCGGCTGGCAACAGAGCGTTCGTACGTGGGCAAACTGAAGGCGTTCATGGCGGATCGAGCGCTGACTTGTCTGGCGGATTTTGCATCGATCGGTGAAGCCGATGTGGAGGGGCACCTTACGGATCTGGCGGTCGATGGCGATGTGGCGCCGTCGACGCAGAACGCTGCCTTTCATGCGTTATGCAAGTTTTTCAAGCTGGTGCTGGAGCGTGAGCTTGGCAACATCGAGGCGGTGCGTGCGAACAAGGGGAAGCAGATTCCGACGGTGATGAGTGACGACGAAGTGTCACGGGTGCTCGATGGGCTTAAGGGCGTGCACTTGGTGATCGCGAAGTTGTTGTATGGTTGCGGAATGCGGATCAGCGAGGCGATTCGTTTGCGGGTCAAGGACTTGGATTTTGATAATCGACGAATTGAGATTCATCAATCCAAGGGTGGCAAGAGCCGCATCGTGCCGATGCCCGAGCAGTTGATCGAAGCGCTGGAGCGATACCTTCAATCGCGCCGAGCGCTGCATGAGCATGATCTTGCTGAAGGTACGGCGTCGGTATGGTTGCCGCATGCACTTGCGAAGAAGTATCCGTCGGCGCATCGTGAGCTCCGCTGGCAGTATCTGTTCGCGTCATCGCGTTTGTCGAAGGACCCGCGTACAGGGCGTCTGCATCGGCATCACTTGCATTACGAAACGTTTCCGGTCCACCTGCGGGCTGCGGTGGAGCGTGCTCAGATCACCAAGCATATTACCAGCCACACGTTTCGCCACTGCTTTGCCACGCACTTGTTGTGGGCGGGAACGGACATTCGGAAGATTCAAGAGTTGCTCGGCCACAGCGATGTGAAGACGACGATGATTTATACGCATGTTGATAATCGGATGGGACCTGTCGTGGTGAGTCCGCTGGATCGGTTGGTGGCGTCGCGTCAGATCGCGGTGAAGGCGGTGTGAGGTGGATAATGAGTGAGCTTGGTTCGCGTTGATTGCCGGTTGCTATCTTCGGGTTTTGTTTTGTAAATCAAACGGCCGGCCTTTGGCCCTTCGTTGGTAGTTTCGTAACCCAAGGGGGTGGCGCTGCGCGACCATGGGCTATGGTGTTTGACCACGTTGCGGTCACATTGCGTTTTTCCATTCGCGTTCCCGTGGTGTCGCTGCGCTCAACCGACCGGCTACCGTCTGCAATCCCTTCGGGATTTTGCGATGTTTTGAACGATTGGGGACAATCGTTCGACTCTGGGTGTTCCGGTGGTAAACCGACCGGCTACCGTCGGTAATTATTTCGGGATAGACAGCACGTCGCTTATGCTGAACTTGGGCTGGCTGCCTTATTATAGCCCACCTCTTTTTTCACCCCCATGAGCTCGTCTTGAATGGCGTGGGCTTAAGGGAAACTTGTAGCGGAAGTCGCGTAGACTTCCAGTGATTTGCCAACAAACCGAAACTCTTGGCGAGTTCCGCTACGCTAAGTCCACGCCATTCCAGGCGAGCTTGCAGGTGACCAATACGGGGGCTGGGCTTCGC
>DNWZ01000231.1:0-6192 GCA_003506095.1 Planctomycetaceae bacterium
ATCAAATTGACTGCGTCGCGTTTGAACTCGTCACTGAATGAGCGTCGTTTTTGTTTTCGGTTCTCTGACATGGGGACCTCCTGATGACATTTTGGGAAATTCATCAGCAGTCCGCCAGTCATGGGCTAACGCACGGAGCGATTTTTCATCGCTCGTTTTTCCTATTCGCCGCTGTCTAGGCCATAGTCTTTCAATTTCTTGTGCAATGTGTTGCGGTTGATGCCCAAACGTGTGGCAGCTTTGGTTTGCACACCGCCGCAGGCTTGCAGCACTTGCACAATCAATTCCCTTTCGACGCGATCGACGATTTGGCCGTGCAACCCACACGCTTCTTCGCCAGCGGTGCTGAGCCCCTGCAGTACCACTTCGCGGGTCAGCGTATCGATATCCGTTGCCGGAAGTGCTGGTCCGGCCTGTCGCTCGGCTCCGGTCACGACACCTGGCAAAAGGTCAGGGGTTAGCTCATCGCCTTCGGCCATGACAATTGCCCGTTCAATATAGTTTTGCAATTCGCGGACGTTGCCCGGCCAGTGATAATCTTGCAACGCCTGTAAGGCGGCTGGATCGATATGAACCACGTAACGGTCGTTCACTTCGTTATAATGTTCAAGGAAGAAAGTGACGAGTGACGGAATGTCTTCGCGGCGTCGGCGCAGCGGCGGGATTTCGATCGGCACAACATTCAATCGCCAGTACAAGTCTTCGCGAAAGCGTTCTTCGCGCACTTCGTTCATTAAATCGCGATTACTGGCGGCAATGATCCTTGCGTCGGTTTGCAATGTCGACGTATCGCCGACTCGCTCAAACTCTTTTTCTTGCAACACACGCAACAGTTTGACTTGCAAGGTTAACGAAGTGCTGTTGATTTCGTCTAAGAAAATTGTCCCGCCATTGGCCGCTTCGAATCGTCCGGTTCGGTTGTTGACTGCCCCGGTGAATGCGCCGCGAACGTGCCCAAACAATTCGCTTTCGAGCAGGCTTTCGCTGAGCGCCCCGCAGTTGACTTTAACCAGCGGGCCGGCCCCACGATGGCTCAACCGATGAACGGCTGCGGCGATCAGTTCTTTGCCGACGCCCGTTTCGCCGAGGATCAATACCGAAGCGTTTGTCGCAGCGACGCGACGAGTGATTCGATAAACGCTCTGCATCGATTTGGCGTTGCCGATGATTCCCGGAATCAGCGGCTGGTTGGGTCCGGGGAGACCGCTCCCCTGCGGCGAAGCACCGGTCGAATGAGGCGTTGAGATTCCAAGAATCGACATGAAGGCTAGATGTCGGTGAAAGTTACTCGCTAATCATACGCAGCTCTCGGCCCCGAACTCATCACTCGTCCGCCCCAACGACAATGAACCCGAACCGATTGGCAATCAGCTCCACAATTTCCGCGACCGCTTGCTGCTGCGGTCCTTTGGCCATTGATGTTGCCGCGACCCCCAAACGCCGCACCACTTCGCCGCTCATCACGACCCCATGGCGGTCGATCGATGTTCGCAGCGCAGCGGCCGCAGCCTGATAATCGGCCGTTTTGGCCGATAGTTGCAAAATCATTTCGACCAATGCGGCTTGTGATTGCCCGGTTGCCGAGGCTGACAATAACGCTAATCGCGGATCACCGAAAGCCACCTTAGTGACTTCGGGACCAACCAAATCGCCACCCTCAATGGATGCGGATAATAATCGGTCCAGACCGTAGAAATCATAGGTTTCGGGCGACCCGGTCAACTTGCCAACCTCGACAGTTGCACGACGGCGGAAGTCGTACCGTTGTGCTGGCGACAGCGGATCGAAACCTTGCAATCGACCGATAGGCAATGTCACTGCGGGTTCGAGAATGACACCCCAACCGGCAGCGGAATTAGGCAGTTCAACATGTGCAACCGGTGCATTCCAACGCAAATCGTCGGTTGCAATTTGAATCGAGGAATCCAATGGGCCATGAATAAAAATCGGGATGCGCTGGCCCAACGGGTGGCGACTGACCCCATCAACCAGTTCCAACACCGAACGATCCGGCAGGATGGATGTCGAAATCACCAGCCGCAGGTCGCCGCCACGATCGATTTGTCGGATCGCTTCGGCGACCGACGATGCGACTTCGACACGATATCCCAAGGAAGAGATCAGGCGTTCGATCTGCGCTTCCCGCTCGACGCGAGTGTCGACGATCAACGCGACGGGATCGCGTGACAACGAAACCATTTCGTTCAACCGGTCCGTCACGGTGGACACACCTGGGAAGGGCGATTGATAATCGAGCCGCAGTATTGCCAAAGCCGCTTCGTAGCGCACTTGGGGGACCGAATGCGTTACCGCTTTGACCAGCGGGGCCAGGTCGGCTGAACCGGTCGTCACTAAGTCGCTTTTGTTGCCGGCTATCGATGGGCCTACCAGCGTCATTGCCGCGACGGCGGCGGCTAGGTCGTCATCCTGGATTGCCCCACCGATGATCGACGACAGGGCTCTGGCTGTTAACGCGTCATCGCCCCAAACCTGCTGCAGTTCACCGATCTGTTCAGCGACCTCTAGCGGTTCGACTTGAAACCGGTAAGCCAAGTCGGCTGTTACTGCCGCCGCTGTGGCCTGAGGCGAAAGCTTACCCAGGCGATAAAGCAACCGCGATTGATCAAAGACTTGACGCTGGGCCGCTAATGCCGCCGTCGTCGGCGACGGCACCGGGGCACCCGATTGCGGATCAACGGTCCATGCGATTCCGTCAGCTTCACTGCGAGCCAACCGGCCAGCGGCGCGGCGCAGCGAGGATAATCGATCCATCAGGTAGGCTTGAGAATCGGCGTGCGATGGTGTTTTGCCAAACTGCTGCTGCAGCCTTTGGGAGGCGAAATCGCGTTCCGCATCACTGGCATCCGCCGCGTAAAGTGCAACGCTCAGGTGCCCCAGTGCTGCTTCGCTGCGCATTCGATCGAGCGCGGCCAGCGCACCGGCGCGGGCTTCTGGCGCGCCATAAATCGCCAGCGACGACAACGCTCCCAGGCTGTCTTCGCCCAATCGAGCCATCAACAGCAGAATCGCATCGCGGCGTGGGAGATCGGTTTCCTGGGCCGCAGCGAGTGCCAACGGTCCGATCGCAGCAATGCCAGCGGAAAGGAGTGTGCGTGTAGCGGGCAATTCGCTTTCCGGGTTGCCACGTCCGATCGCTGGGATGGCTGCTGCGATCCGCTCGGGCGATTCATCGACACGTTTCTTCGCCGCCAAAATCTCAGCAACCTGCGCTTTGGCTTTCGCCGTGATCGTCTCGTCGACCATCGCCCTGAGCAGCGAATCGGCCGCGATAATCTGGGCTATTTCGCGGCGTTTGGCATCATCCCACTGACGCTGCTCGATCGATTCCAGAAAACGTGACGCTTCGACGTCCAATTTCAGCCGCAACGCATCGCGGATGGATTCGGCTAATTGTGTGTCGGTGCCGCGCGATCTTCGCCGCAATTCCAGCAGAAAAACATCCGTCGGTGGCGGTGGCGCGTCGGGCAACGCCGAACGAGACAGCCGCGGTTGGCCTTGGGCGGCGGCTTCGCCGACAAGCGTGAGCGACCCTAGAAAAAACGCGAAAATCACGCATATCGCGAGCATTGAACAGGCAAAGGGGCGACTGGATTGATCGTGCGAAGTCAAACGCATCGGCATGCCACCGCGCTGGAGATAATTTGGCGAAAGTGATAACCCCAGTATCTTAATCACTCTGCATCGCTTCGCACGGCGATAACTGTGGCAGTGGAAAGCCCTTTACCGGGCCCAGACCGATGGTGTTGCCGACCAAAGTGAACGTATCAGTTGGACGGGTTGGTTTGGTGAAGGCTATTGAGGCGGGGCGGGCGATTACGATTTTCGCCGTTTGGCGTCGTTGCGTGTCATTCGATCCGGCGCTTGGGTCGATACCCGCAGGAGCAGTTGTAGGTTCGCCGCGTCGCGCGACAGCCAGGTTTTTCCGATCGACCGATTTGTAAGGATTGCGATCATGGCACCATTGAGATCGACTCCGAACCACGGCCCCGTCATGCCTGCCAAGCGAATCGCCGGTCTTTTCAGGCGACTGCGTTTCGGTGCGATCGCATTGGCGATCACGGCCACTACGGCAACATCCGCTTCACCGGCGATGGGTCAATTTGATCTATCGGAGATCGGATACGACGGATTTTCCGAAGCGATCGATGACATCATGGTTGCCGCGTTCGAATCCGGCAGGGTCGAATCGGTGTTGGTGAAAGTGGGTGATCGCGTGAAAGCGGGCCAAGTACTGGCGACGCTTGATCAACAGCCGCAACGGATTGCTGTGGAATCCGCAGAAACGATCGCGGCGATGCGTGGCGGGCTTGATCTAGCCGCCGCTGACCGAGCTTTGCATGAAATGCGCTTCAAGCAGCTGAAAAAACTCTCGGCCGACAACAACGCCAGGCGTGAAGAGGTCGATCGCGCCGAAGCGGAACTGCGGATGGCTGAGGCAAGATTTTTAAACGCGAAAGAGGAAATCGCACAACGCGAGGTCGAACGAAAGCATGCCGCAGAACAGGTCAACCGTCGCCAAGTGATTTCACCTGTCGATGGAATTGTTGCAAAGGTCTTCGTTGACATCGGCGAATATGTTTTGCCGTCCGATCTGACAGTCGTAAGGGTCGTCAATACTTCGGGTTTAAAAGCTGTTTTTAACGTGCCAGCATCCGAAGCAATTCGCATGTCGGTCGGCCAGGTGGTGCGCGTGGAGTTTACGAGCATTGCCCGGAGCGCCGAAGGGACCGTTGATACGATTGCACCTTTGATCGACGCTGATAGCGCAACGATCCCCGTGACAGTGCGAATCGATAATTCGAGTCAACGATGGATGGCGGGAGATCGCTGTTTGCTCGACACGGTCACGCGTGCCAAGCCGAATCGCACCTCGGCTTTGACACCAGAATCTAGACCTACATTGGTGAGTGATCAACCAATCGATGGAACGTTCCAAGCATCGCCAAATCGGTTATCGATCTCGTTATTAGACGAATCAATAAGAATCAGCGATCTGCCAAACCCTAACGTCAACTTGTTTTCCAATGATGAGAGAAGCCGTTGATGGATGGCTGTTTCAGAAAAAGGTTTAGAGACTATCCCGAAACGCGTCTGAGCCTTTGGAGGCGAGTCGATTTTATTAGTTTTTTGGCATCGCAACAGAGGATCAGCCCCCTTTTCGGATCGGCTTTTCGTAAAATAGGACAAAGTTTGGATGCATCGTGACGAATCACCCATGAGCCGCTCAACCGGTGAACGATCAACGATTGCCCAAGACAGGCTCTATGCCGAAAAGATGGCAGCGATTCTTGGCGGTGATTTTGGATCGCATTGGGGTGACAAGTGCCATGAAAATGGCGGATTTGCTGACGTAAAGGACCAAACAAACGACTCAGCAGATCCGCCGACCGGATCACCTGAACTGATCTTTAAGCTTCGCGACGGCATTGAACTGCTCGATCGCTGCATCGGGATGCACCACATCGTGGTTTTGAACGACAAGCGGGTCGGCAAGTTTTATCATCTTGGCGGACACGAGGCCGACGTGTTGTCATTGATGAATGGCAAGTTATCCGTTACCGAAATCGCAGACTCACTGCAACGTGACGGGATACAGTGGGGGGCCGAAGAGGTGCAAGGCTGGGCTTTGATGTTAGTGAAATCGGGCCTAGCGGTTTCGCTGGACCGTGATGGTAATCCCGTTGCCGTTGGCAATCCGCCGCCGACTGTAGCCAGGGACGACGCCAACCATCAAGAGCCGCCAAAGCCGATGTCGAATGTTGCGATTCAAAAGGCCATTGGACCGCTCGGGTACGTAATCAGCCAGCGGTTTCCGATCGCAAGCGCTGACGCGATCGCGGGATGGATGCTACCGGTCATCGGTCGTTTGTTCACGTACTCTGGCGGAGCGATCTGGTTGGTCGCCGTCGCATTCTCACTCGGATTGGCATGGTCGCATTCGCATTCGCTTGGTATCGAATTGCGAATGATGTTTTCCCCCGCCGCGCTACCCCTGCTGGCCGTGATTTGGGTTATTCAAAAGGCAGTTCACGAAATCGGTCATGCGGTCGCGGCAAAACGCGCTGGGGTTCGCGTTGGTAAGTTCGGTATCACGTTTTTTCTTTTTGCACCGATTCCCTATGTCGATGTCACCGATGCCTGGCGATTGTCACGTGTATGGTCGCGAGTGCA
>DNWZ01000231.1:6262-6776 GCA_003506095.1 Planctomycetaceae bacterium
ATGGATGGGTACTATGCATTTGCCGATGTGATCAACGTACCAAACCTCCGGATGCATGGTAGAAACTTTTGGGCAAGCCTCTTAGACCGCTTACTTTTGGGACTTGCACTACGACAATGCTTGCTCGTCGGATGGCGGCGTTGGGCTGCGGCGATTCATTCAGCGGCATCACTCGTTTTTCAAGCGGCGTGGATGGCGGGGTTGATTATCGCCGTCTCGCAATGGGGCGGTCCTGCGGGGTTGATTATCACCGTCGCAGCACTCATTCTCTGGTGCGCCGCCCCANNGTGGTTCTATGGACATTGGATCGCATCCGCAGAACCAGACGCTCCGGATCGTCGGCCGCGATTAGCCGCTACCGCAGTGTTGGCCATTACTTTGATCGTGATCGGTTTAAACGCTAGCAGTCCGTTTCGGCGATCGGTGCCTGTGATGGTCCAGTATCGCGACGAGCAGATTGTAAGAGCCCCGGCGGCAGGCTTTGTTACCCATATGAATGTGGAATCAGGGCAAT
>DNWZ01000604.1 GCA_003506095.1 Planctomycetaceae bacterium
ATCGGTTTTCGGATAGGCTCTAAGCTGACAGGTCTCTTGGTTGTAAAGATTCAGTTTTTTCGTTCAGTCGTCCAATTCATCGAGAGTAAACAATGAAATCAGCTCTTCTTTCGTCAACTCTTTAAATCCCTCCTCATCGGCACCGACGATCTGATCAGCGAGGGTTTGTTTGACCACTTGCCTCTCAAGGATTTTCTCCTCGATTGTCCCTTGCGAAATAAGTCGATACACCGTTACGGGTTTCGTCTGGCCGATGCGGTGGGCCCGATCCTGAGCTTGGTTATCGTTCGCCGGGTTCCAGTCGTGGTCGTAGAAAATGACCGTATCTGCCCCAGTAAGATTCAACCCGGTGCCGCCAGCCTTCGTGCTAATCAAGAAAGCGTGATGCTCATGGTTATTATTGAACTCGTCAACTAACTCGGCCCGACTCGCTGGTGGCGTCGACCCGTCCAGCCTTAGGCAGCGTATACTCCACCGAGCAAACCAATGCTGGATTATGTCAAGCATCTGTGTGCTTTGGCAGAACAGGAGCGTTCGGTGTTCACCTTCAACAACCTCTTCCATGAGTTCCTGTAGCAATCCCAATTTGCCAGAATGTTCCACTTCAGCGTTCGAAAGAACCGCGTCTTTGACCGTGAGCAACGGGTGATTGCAGATGGTCCGCAACTTTGTGAAAGCCGCCAGGATTTGCGGTTGAGCACGTTTGACTCCATTCTTCTCAACCTCGTCTAGCATCTGCTTGCATTGTGTGCTTTCAATCACGTTCTTGTAGAGCGTTGCCTGTCTTGAAGTCAGCTCGACCTTTTGGGATATCACAATCTTCTTGGGTAGGAACTGGGCGACGTTTTCTTTCAAACGCCGGAGAATGAACGGATTGATTCTGTCTTTCAGTCGCGTCTCACCCGCCCAAAGGTGTTTTGGCACGATGAGTTGTCAGATTCCGAGAACTTTGGGATCCTCGGCGAGGCTTTGGCTAAGTCGCCTGACTTGTTCCGTCAGCCTGGCTTTGACGGTGGTCTGTTCTTGGTGCTGCCTGATGGCAGTTCCCGGAGCATCCTCAAGGGGAGACCGCTTGCCTCGGTGATAGCCGATCGCATTGATTTGCATCGGTTCCACAACGGAAAGCAGAAATCCTGCAGTATTTCCAACGGGATGCTGGAAGTAATGCTTCACGCCGAAGTGTTTCTGTCAGAGTTTCGCCTCATCGATCGTGTCGCTTCGCAGCCTGAGTATCTGCCAGGATTCACACTCACGAATCCTGGCTACAACGACGGCGGCGACGGACATCGAGTGATCTTCGTCGGTGAGTCAGCTGAACCATCCGGTTCGATGGAGCGGATCAACACGTTCCTGGATGTGATGGACTTCCATACGCAGGCTGATCGGGCGAATGCCGTGGCCGGATTGTTGACGGTTGCACTCAGGCACCATTGGCTTGGTGGCAAGCCGATCATTCTGGCAACGGCGTCCAAGAGCCACAGTGGCAAGGATACGGTGCTCGATTTCATCGCCGGGCAGACGCCCAAGACGTCCGTCAGCTGGGAACCAGCCGACTGGGCGACTCAGAAGGCAATCATCGCCAGTCTCAATACGGATCCTTCCCTGGGGATGATTCGACTTGAGAATGCTCGTGTCAGCGGAGGCTCGAAGATCGCGTCGGCGTTTGTTGAACGATTCGTCACGGATCCGGCTCCGACACTGTACTCTCCGGGGTGCGGTTCGGAACCACGTCGGATTCGCAACGAGATCGTGATGTCGATGTCGACGAACTTCGGAGAGTTGTCAGAGGACTTGTTGAACCGGGGACTCCCGATTCACCTCAAGCCCAACGGCAGTATCACCGATCGTCACAGCGACATCGGTAATCGCTGGGACCGCGAAGTCGTCGAGCACTGGATCAAAGACGGATGCCCGTCGCTACGTCACCCAAAGAACAATCGACGACGAGGGGCGTGAACGCCTTTGCCGACATCGAGTGAAACTGGCAGCCGCAGAGCAATGGACGGCCTGCGGCCCGGTGCTTTCTTTCCAATCTGAATTCGATGCGTACGATAGCCAAGCCCTCAGAGGCCGCTGGCTGATGCGATCCGAATCGCAGTCGTCGCACAAATTGCTAAACAATGAAGGGAAATGCCGCATGGCATCCGTCAAACGAAAGACCGTGACACGATCGCTGCCCAGCGGTGCCACCATCACGACCAAGAAACGCCCAGCTACCAGAAAAGAGCTTGAGCAGAGTCCGTCGACGACGACGATCACCGAAGAGATCGCTACCTGGAAAGATCGAAACGGTAAGAAGCGGACTGGAACCGTTGTTGTCGACAAGCAGGGTAAGCGACGGGTGCGAACGAAATCGCAAACCTACATCGCGAAGTACCGTGACGGTGCCGGAATCACCCAGGAAGTGCCGACCGGTTGCCGAGACAAGCAGGCTGCCGAATCAAGGCTGGCCGAATTGGTTGCCGTTGCTGAAAAGGTTCGAGCCGGTTCGCTGACCACACTCGATGTGCGAATTGGCGAGCACAGCAAAACTCCCGTTGAACAGCACATCTGTGATTACATCGCCGACCTGCGGGGTCGGAAGGTCAATGAAGAACGAGTCAAATCGACGGACAAACGACTCAGAGACTCCGCCAGTGAAGCAGGTTTTAGATTACTGCGGGACTTGAATGCCGAAGCCCTTCGTCGCTGGTTGCGTTCACAGGACGGCATGTCTGCGGCGACTTACAACTGGCACGTCGAAGTCTGGGTGGCGTTTGGGTGGTGGTTGACCGGTCGTCGAATTGAAGGCAAGCGACGCTCCCAGACAGGCGAACGACGAATGGCGACCAATCCTTTCGATGGATTCGGCAAGAAAGATGTCCGAGCCGATCGAAAGCGGGAAGCCCGTGCTTACACAGTCGAGGAAATGAACCGATTGCTCGGCCAGACTCGCAGACGACCACTGGAAGACGCTTTAAGAATCATTCGTGGACCACGAAAGGGTGAACTGACCGCGACGGTTTCGGCGGAACGTCGATCCAAGCTTGAGCGATTGGGACTTGAGCGGGCGTTAATCTATAAGACGATGTTCCTGACCGGATTGCGATTGGACGAAATGCGGACGTTGCTCGTCGCGGATCTGCACCTGGGAGACACGCCTCACTTGGTGCTCAAATCGACCAATGAGAAGAATCGGAAGGGATCGTCTGTTCCGCTGCGTAGTAATCTGGCAGCGGAGCTACGCACTTGGACTGCTGATAAGTCGCCCAATGAACGAGTGTTCAACGTACCAAAAGGAATGCTGCGAATATTGAATCGCGACCTGGAGGCGGCGGGAATTCCCAAGGTAGATGAAAGCAAGAAACGTTTGCATCTTCATGCGATGCGTCACTCGACCGGAACCCATCTCTCGGCTGCCGGAGTTTCGCCTCGAACGGCCCAGGCGGTGATGCGGCACAGCGATATCAAGCTGACGATGAACACGTACACGGACGAACGTTTGTTGGACTCCGCGGCAGCCGTCGAGAAGCTACCGCCTTTATTGATTGCTGGGGCAACGGAAGAAAGTTTGGTTGCCCCGACGGTTGCCCCAGAATCTGACATTTTGGGGCAACGGAGGTCAAAACGTGACAAAATGACAGATGACAGCGATGTGATCCGAAAACGAAAAAACCCCGGGAATCACTTGGGTTTCCGAGGTTTCTTTGA
>DNWZ01000165.1 GCA_003506095.1 Planctomycetaceae bacterium
CCGGCCATGAATGGAATCTTCATTTGCACGGCTCGATCGTACATCCACTTCGCATCGGACCAAGTTGGACCCAAATGTTTATCGTTAAACACGGGGACGACACGGCCATGCTTTTCCATTGCGTCGGCGATCGCGGCGAAAAATCGCTTGCGGGGATAAAGATGCTGGCCAAACGCATTGTGTGGATAATCGCCGTGCTCACCAATGCTGATCACGCCGTCAACCGCGATTGCGTCTCCACCGAGCGTCAGTGCCTGTTCGATCGAATCAAAAATGGGTACTGCGTACTTTGCGCACATCGAACGCGCAATGTCGTCACCGGGAAATTGGTCGACGTAAAGTGAAGCAAGCTTGAGCGCTGGACCCGGGCCGCGGTCATGCAGCCATCCTTCTAACAATTTTCCGAGAATCACATCGGAATGTGAGTCGCGACGGTAGATGGTCACCACCGCGGCAACGGATTTCGGCGTCACCGATGATGCAGCCGACAATAATGGATCATCGGCCGCGATCGTCGACAGGCCACCAATCAAAGGCGTTGCGGCCAGTTTCAACCAATTGCGTCGGCCGATCGTGTCAAATGCGTTCATCTTGGTAGTCATCTTCAAGGCCTTCGTGCAATTCTTAAGTTGGCTTGTTCGCCCCAGTTATCGTGTAGGCTTCAAACTACTGCGATACTTCCAATTCTGACAAAATCGCCCAACCATCGACGACGGTTAAATCATTTGCAAAACCAATGGCGGGGCGATCCTTCCATGGGTCACGAACTCCGAGTGCTAATCGATACTTGCCCGGCTGGATATTGAGCGGCAGGTCAACGGTTTCGGCAAACTCACCCGGTTTCCAATTCCGAATGTCCCAATCCGTCTTGTGAATCGCAGCGATCTTTCCCGCAGAATCGATCAACGCCCATTCAAAGGACCATGGGTAATAAAACGGGGCGACACCGATATTCTGTCCTTTCAACGAAACCTGAGCTGTTTGGCGGACCGTCACCTTCGCCGGATGCGTCGCTTCGGTGATCTGGAACTCGTAACCCATCTTGCGAACCAAATCTTCACAGCGATTGCGAAACGATTTATCTTTCGGATTGGCAAGTGCCGGGCAATAAGGGCCCACCCAAGTGAAATGCGCTCGGTTGAGCATTGTCCATGTTGTATCAAAGTCCTTGCCCAGCCATTGACCCGCTTTGCCGGGAACCATTTCACCGCCAACAACTGCAACATTCCAATTCTCCGCGCGCTTCTCCCGTCTCAGGCCAGCGAGAAAACTCCAATCCTTGCCGTTGTCGGTATCCTCTGGAAACATGTCGTCATGGAAACCGATCCAATCTTGCTTTCCGGCGTAATCTCTCGCATATCGGACCATTAAGGATTTGTTGGGGAATGCATTCCTGTAAGCGTCGATCACACGTTGTTCGGTTGCGGGCGTGGCATACAACTCATCACGCGGGTAGGTATGCCATTCGCCCCAGAAACCTAGCAGACCGAGTTGTATAAACGCGACCCGAGGATGATTGTTGTAACGCTCGCCCAGAGCTGCAATCAATCGCTCCATGGCCGCCAGCATTCGCGGGTCGTTATAGTCGGGCGACTTTCCACCACCGTAATCATCATAATTCGTTTCCTTCACGCCAGCTTTGCGTAACCAATCGGGCAATCCCGACGGCTTTGATGGGTAATCAATAAAGACGCGAAAGATAACGTGTTTGTCTTTTCCTAATTCGCTGTCCCAAGTCTTTTCCCAATCATCGAATCGAAAATCGTTTTCGATCGGTTCAAGCTCTCGCCAAGAGATGTATTGGAACACCATTGAATAGGGCTGATGAATCTCGCCGGCGTTTGTGTAAGGACACCACCCCTTCAGAGGATTGTCCAGTGGGCCTGGAATCGGTTTTGGTCGAACGACAGCATCTTGTGCCGACACGACCACTAAGTGGACCGCAATCAGCCAGATGCAAACAGCGAACTTAAAAACAGACGAAACAACGAGGTTCATAGTTGCATTTCTCAAGTGGCGATTTTTGTAACGATCGATTATACACGTTCGGTGTCCGATGTGGTTGGCCTTTTGCCACAGACGCTCGACAGAACGACAATGCCCAAATCAGCTGCAAGTTCGCGAGTCAACACAAGATCAAACAGATTTGATGCATGGGAAAACGTTGAACGGCCAAACAGACCTCAAGTCGGATCGAACATCTCAAATCTCAAGTAGGTCGAAAGGCGTGCAAATCAAAGGCGGTTCTGTTTCTCGATCACGACAGGCACGCTCGCCTTTTTGGACGGTACTCGGAATTCGCAAAATGCTTGCAATTCCATGTCAGTAGAATTTGTATCCCATGAACAGTCGCTATGGAAATCGCGAAGCTCGCCATGATGCGTCGCAAAGTGTTTCCTTGGGGCACGCACAAACCTTGGGCCCAGTGTTTCTCGTTAGGCGGAGCTAACGGTTACACGTTGTCCGAGCTAATCCCGTTCACAGTCACAGGGCTACCTGTGATCCGTTCATCCTCACTACCTTTCTGTTTACGCTTCAACCAACGACTTCGGCGAATCGCCTTATACGTTGGCTGCAAAACTCGATACTGGGCGTGTGGCTAGCACTTACCCAGGCGGGATCTGCCCCCGCTTGTCGATCAGCCATTTCCAGTCCGCACGTGCAACGGTTGGTTCATCGTGTTTTCGACAGCGCTGACCTCGCGATGTTTATGAGTCATTCAAGACACCAGCCTGGCGGTGGCGGCCACAACGATCGATCAGTGTACCAATCAGGTCTGTTGTCGCCGATGTCAGGATGATGTGCGATGGCCATTGCGTAGTAGTACGGCGGTTCGTGGAAGAATAATGGATCGGAATCCAAATCTTCGACGTCAGCCCAAAACGCTCGGATCATCCGAATTGAGTCCCGAGGAGCCAACCCGCAAAATGTCGTCATCGCCTCGACGATTCTATCACAGAATCGTTTTGTCATCTCAGTCCGTGCAAATGGAAAGTCATTCAGGGCCATAGGACTTTGTCTGCCACGACGAACGGGTCGGTTCACCGCGATCGCGCGAGTGATTCACCACTCCAAAAGCGTCGACTCGCGATCTGCGGTGCAACCGTTGGTTCGCCATCATCTGGATTGGGAATCGCCAACGAATGCGACTCCATCA
>DNWZ01000161.1 GCA_003506095.1 Planctomycetaceae bacterium
AAGAAGGATCAGACGTCATCGTCCTAGGCACGATACAACAGACCGAGCCATCGACCATTATCGAAGTCAAATACCTACAGAAGCAGTAAAACGCCACCTCGCATTCTGGTGTTCAACGCATGGCAAAGTTGGTCTACCATGAAAAGCGAATCGCTGATCGACAGCATGTCGCGAACTGGCCAGAGCGCGACGGTACAAACTTTATGGGACCGTTTATCCGCGTGTCCTCAAGGAACTGCCCCACCTGATTGGTACGATGAATCACTTGCGGAACGCCTAGCCTCGCTTGAACAGGGTAGCGCGAAATTAGTTGACTGGACCGACACCCAGAAACGACGACGGTAGCGCCACGGTTGAAGATTCGCCTTTAAGCCACCTCAGCCACCACGCGTTAGCGTCCGGTTCACAAGCATTACCGCACACCCACCACTTAGACTTGGCCCGCATACAACTAAATCGAGCACAAGCACCGCTTCGTTGAGTACGAGTACACTTCGGCGAGTCATCACATGGCCTCTCTAACGCCTAACCGCTGACGACTCACCCGCAACGCAATCGACAATAATCGTTGCTACTCCAATTAATGCCGAGCCTTATGAACCACCGACATCTGGTGTACAATACGCGAGATTACAACGGGCCGGTGAATTCTTTAATAATCGAAAGCTGTCGTAACTCTCCATTCACCCGGTCCTGAACTCTTAGTGTGATTTTGATCGCAGACGGCATCGATTCCGAATTTCTTGCTCCAATTATTGAAGTCGGCGATGTAGACTCTTCAAAAGAATTGTCACCATTAACAAATCGGTTAAAACCCGTTATAACTGCAGGACTGCTCGACAAGTAGGAAGGTTGACGGGCATGCCCAGGTGAGCCTAAAACAGAAAATACCCCAAGCGGTGGCGGTGCTACGTTTTGGTAAAAGTCTCGATCATAAACATCACTCCAAGTATCCACCATTGGTTGAAAAAAACCGTTAACTGGCCCATTCGAAGCGACTATTCTACCACTTACAAACCATCCCTCAGGATAAAGCGCAGCAGTTGGATTATTAGGGTCTCGATCAATTCCTGAAAACTTGGTTGCGATCATTGCAAACCGTGGCGTCCCCATGAGCGGATTAACACCGCCGAATACGCCGCCCGCGAGTCGACAATATGCATAGTCAACGTAAGCTCCCCGCTGCGCGAACGTATAATTGGGCAACGTAGGATTCTCTAATACTTTCCGAAAACCATAACTTGTCGGTTCAATCAGAATTGGTGTCGTACCGCCAGTGAACGTCGCGACCGGCGCAGTTGGGTCAAAAACTTGAAGATCGAAAGCAACAACGTCTTCTGCTACTATGTCACTACCGCCACGAAGAGTTGGCAAGGATCTGACCCGGTCAGCAGTTGCGGTCCCTAAGGTAGCTGTCCATGGACGAACGTGATCGCTCAACGAAAACTCTGGTCGCAAAAAACCAGTCATCGAAAAACTACTGTAAGGCCCTGCTCCGACAGCCTGGCCGCCCGTTCCACCACCGAACGGCGTACCAGATGGTGGCGCGAACGTTGCACTTTGCGCTTGAGTAATGAAAGGATGTGGTTGTGAGAGCGCTAACACGGGCATCGAACTAACCACTGTTCCACCAAGCCCCAAAAGGCTGGCTGGAATACGAACAAATCCGAATCGATTTTCTGGGTTTGACAAAGCCATTAAGCTGTTTGCTTTAATCGCGTGATTGACCGGTGTATTACCGGCAACCGTAACGCGACTTACCGAAAGGTCCATCCACTGAAGCGGGCGTGCCATTCCAGTTAACCAGTCAGGCGACGATGGGTTTGGCCCGGACGCAGGCCAAAGACCTGCAGAAAACAGACGGCCTGTTGGAAGGCTAAAGCTTGTCGCGGGAATAACGTACTTTGACACGGGGTCTAAGAACGGCAACTGTTCGTCGTCCGCAGTCGCGTTGTTAACTCCCTGCTGCGAGCCATTAGCACTCGTCATTTCATCAAAAGTTAAGTTTAAATCATTTCGGATCAAGAGAATTCGCCGGCGAAGACTGATTCGGTCAGGTATATTGTCTCCAATCGATCCCGGCAAATCGGTTTCGCTTTCCTTGACAATGTCTATAAAGCTAGGTTGTGCGGTGTACGCAGGGTCATCTGTTGGCAAAGCAACTGAAGCAATCCCCAATTCATCTCGTTGCCAAGTTGGATCAACGAAATAAACGACCTCAGCCAGCTCTGAATAGAACGGAACAAGCTCTAAAGAATCCTCAATGTTGTATGCCGCTAAGGTTTTTCCTGACGTTGTGCGAAAGGTGGCAGGAGCAAGGCCGTTTCGCCTGTGTTCCGCATATCGAACAGCCTCAATAATCCCAGCGGGAATTACACCAACAAATGGGCTTCCTGTACGACTTCTGGTGGTAAAGGCCAAATAATCATCTAGGTCACCGTAACGACTTGTTGGAAAATAAATCCCAGAACTGGCGTTTGAACGTCCATTCACGATGGAGGTTGTAGCATCCGTCCAAGGCCCCTCATAATAGGTGAAGTACCCCGTATCGGCCGTCGAGGACTGCGGCGCCGCGAAAGATGTTGTTAATCCACCTACCTCGTCACGCATTCTAAACGTAACCTCCCGAAGTGTGTTGGCGAGTGACAACTCACTTTGGCTGGACGTGATTGAATCACCAATCAACTTAAACGCCCGTGTAAGCCCGAGCATTAACAGCAAACTAGCGGTCAACGCAATTAAAACCTCGAGGATTGTAAATCCACATTGTTTCATACGGTTGTTTCTGCAGCAATCTGTTGGTTTCATTGCTTTACACTCGAATAGATGACTGTGTCCAATGCGTTGTTCGCCTCGGCCCGCTGGTTTCGCAGCTTAGATTCAAACCCTACAGGAATCGTTCGGTCTACAATATAGAAAGCCGATGGACGAATATACCCACGTTGCGGGTCATTGTATTCGTCTTCAACGGCACCGGTTGCGGTATTCACATTAAAGAACCCAAGGGTAAACCGAACCATAAAGACATTGCTATGGTGTGTAGTCATACCGGCAAAGTTCGCAGTCGACTTGAAGCGATGGAACGGATCGCGATCTAGATTCCTAAAACTCTGATGCAACTCTGCCTGTGACCGCTCGAACAAGCCTGTATTGGTGAGGGGCATGCGCAAGTTGGCGATCTCGGTGGTTGCCGTTGGATCCGGCGCATTCGCAGCGTTTCTCTCGTAAGCGAGTGTAGGCCCAGAAAGGATCGCTGGTGCGTCCTCCACACGAAGCGTAAAAGCCGCACTTGACGCATTCATAGCGGCAGTTTGGTCCGCATTTGTCATTCGATGTAAATCAAAATCCGGTTGCAAACGTAGCAAAGACATATCATACGTCATCCTGAGTTTAGACCGGTTATTTTCGTCGGTTCCCCCTCTTAGATATTTCTGGACACCCGGCAAGACCGATCCAGCGTATGGCGTGAACATACCGGCAAAACGACTTGGATATCTAAAGTCTAAATCGAGATTGAGCAGGTTTAAGTTCGGAGCGGAGATGCTGTTCGCTTGATTCACAAAGCTTGTTCCAAATCCTCGACGACTATGGATAAAGCCTTTGAAGTCTTTTCCGAAACGGCTGTCTGTCTTCTGTGCATATCCATTGTTTTGGCCCATCGTGACCGGAGCACCCGCAGTGTTATCCAGTTCGTAGGCCGTTGACACACCTACTGCAAGCGATCGGTAAACTGACCCATTTCCGTAGAGCTGTGCATTATTAAACGGATCTAAAGGAGTGCCGACTCTATGGTTTGTTGGCTCGGCAACTATTCCCTGCATTGGCCCGGCCCCATCACCCGGGTTACTCGGGTTCACTCCGGACTTGAACGGTGATCCCGTTATGCCATGATTTGCGGCGAATCCTCCACCCTGACGAATGTAGTCGGGCGTGGTATTCAAATTAACTTTGCCGGGAGTACGATGCTTCTCGACATAATTGAAAGGCGGATGCATTGTCTGTAGAACTCTCTCGAACATTGCGTTTTGAGCCGCTGTTCCATTCGTTGCCGGAATACTTTGGACCGGGTCAAACCAACGTCGCTGGCTAAAGGATAACGGTCCTGTGTCGATAACGTCGAAAATTTGTTCAAATCCGGCGCGGACACCGGTCAGCTGTGCGAAACCGGTAGATTGGCTCACATCCACAAGACCACCTGGCCCTGTTGCCAAATCATGACCTGCCGGGACCGTCGCGATATCACCAAGACGCGACTCAAAGCCTAGTAAATGTGCGAATTGTTCCGGTGTTTCGCGATTTGCGGTGGGTTCGTAGCGTGTTCCCGGGCTAAACTCAAAAGCTAACCGCGACGCGGAAGTAGCCGGCACGCTCATAATCTCATAGGGAGATTGATACGGACGGTCGAGCCATGTAGGCATGTTCAATGAGACAGCTATGGGGAATCCAACGTAGGCTCCGGGATTACCACCATTTGTTGAGCCGGCGTAATAAGTCCTCGCTTGTGCGGGTTCACCCATTTCACGATTAACGAAGCCGAACGTTTGCGGAAAAAAGTCGGCCGGCGAATCAAAACGCCCTTTATCCGCAGCGAAGCGGAACCCGCTGTGTAGCGACTCGGTTCCATTACCCGTGGCAGGTGTACCGTTTGTCCAAGCAGACGTTAGCTGGAATCTGAAATACGCATCGCCTCCCGCTTCAGGACGACCACGTAGCAAGTTCTGAATCGTCATCAACGGCGAACGGTGAGCGTAAACAATTCTTCTATAGTTTGCGAAATCGGTTAGGTCACCTGAGAGGTTAATCGGCACCAAAACCGACAGCGAACGGTCGCGACTCGGATCAGGAATCTTTCGACGCGAATCAAACGGAATTTGCGTCGGGTAGGTTGGCGTGTGGACATCGACCAAGCGTATATTCATCCCATCATCCCTTGGGTCGATGGTTTGCCGCATATCCTCTTCACCATTGAACACTGTTAAATCTAGCGTCATCGAATCAACGGTAATATAAGGATTAGTCGTTACGTTCCAGGGCTGCGTCGGATCAGCCAGCCTTTGCAAGAAAATACTGGCAACATCTTGTTTCGTACCGACACCAAGCCAACCCATCGATTCCAAGATTGCCCCATTTCGCTCGTCAAATGGAACGTCTGGGTGCTCGCCAACCATCGCGTCGTAGTCACGGTAGCCGTCTGCAAGCGGATAATTCGTTTCGATTTTGGATGTTGGAGCGTTATAATAATTAACTCCGGACAGCGGAGCACTTATATTAAAGCCAACATTTACTCGTTCCGCGGCGGGTATGCCCAACCGATCAGGGCCCGGAGCAGTTGGGTGATCTGTATAGCGACGCCAACTGTCAATCACCTCGTTTGCACCGTAGCCAGGCGGCGTATCTTCGGCTAGATGCGGTGGCAGGCAGGCGGCGACAATTGGCAAAATGTTGTTGACTCGATAGTCTGTGGCGGAGTCTGCCGGGTACTGTGGACTGCCGGTTGTACTACCTAAATTTTGATAACGAAGCGCGTAACCCTGCAGCGTAGGAGGTCCCCCAAAACTCAACCGAAACAACTGCGGACTCGGCGTGTAGGCGAAGTTATTCCCAACGTTAGATGCTGAAGTTTGTCCAAGAATAGTTTCATTACGTGGAACGACGACAGCGTAACCACCGGGCGGTAAGAGTGCCGCAACCGTGTTCCCTAGAACCGGTTGCGAAAAGAACACATTATTCCGTCGCATCCCGGAAGATGGAATGGCGGTGATTGCGAGTCCCGCCGTATCAGGCGAAAGATTCGCAAACCAGACAAACCTTTCCAGCCGAATGGTCTCAGGTGTTCCGTTTGCTGCAACTAGATCGTCGTCGTAGAGCGATACGACGGAATTGTCATTGAGTCGGGCCTCGACTGACGTTGTATGCCGTATCTTCTCGTCATAAAGAGTTTCATCGGCCGCCTGAATCGTGAATTCGGATCGTGGGTCCGGTAAAGTTGTCGTGTTAAATGGAGTTGCTTCCAATCTTTCCGCGTCGCCGGTCCACAATACGCTGCGACGATAACCAGTCGGATCAGGCGTGGGTGCGACTCCAGGTGCCGCAACATTCCCAGTGTACCCTACCGCTAGGCGCCAAACAGGACTTCGTTCGTTCCCTGTCCCAGCGATTCTTCCGAGATCCAGCTTGGGAATACCATCGGCGTCCAGCGTGTAGAGTTCATTCGGATAGCTCTCGATAGTCCTGCTTGAAACATGTGGATCGCGTAAACTACGCAATTCAACAATCGTGGATGCTTCCGGGATTCTAAATTGGTCGAGATTTGGATCCGGATCCGGATCCCCCATCATCCACCCCATTACCTCGTCGTCAGGATCGGTCCCATCAGGTGTCACTAATGGATTCATAGGATCCATTTCAGTTACGAGGTTACGCTTAGCACGACGATCATGAAAAGCAAGTGTTTCGCTGAGGCCAATTTCTGGACGTTCCATTCCCCATACAACATTCTGTTCGGCTACGGCTAAATCAAACCCGTTTGCATCAAAGGGGTTTGGATCGAATCTAAAGCGGGTCATGATTGCATCCGTGTCACGCATATCAACCACATTTACCGCCCACTGCGCTAGCCGTTTTGCGGCGTACTGATTACGGAATGGAACATCACCCGTCATTCCAAGTGGATACGGGAAGTTTGGGAAAAGCCGCGATGCCGTATCCAAGGGATCCGCGCCTGGATCCATGATCAACCTGAACATCAAACAATACAGATTGCGAGCAAGAAGTTCCGAACCGCGAAGATCGGGAAGTTCAGTGGTCGTATCAAGCGGCAGGTAATCAGCCTGAACACGTGATTGCGTTTCAACGAAACTGCTATTATTCGTTGAATTGCCATCGTTATCCAACTGTGGAAATGCACGTTCTGCTGCAAAGCTCCCTACGGATGCCTGAACAGTCTCCAACGTCTCGTCGGTGAAATTATTGGTCGCCACATTGTCATTGACTCCGTTTCCGAGCGGGCGATTGAGATTAAGCTTGCTTCCTTTGCGGAGCTCGACACCCAGCATTCTTTGAACTTGGGTATTGACTGCATTCCTGTCATTTTTTATTGCGTCAGGCAACCGGCTAACAACGAACTGAATGATGCTTTGCCCCCCCGGCAGCTCGACAACATCAAGCGAACGTCCTTCAAAGGTCAATAATCGAGTCAGTGCCTCATTCGATCCTGCAGCGTCGCCCAAAAGATCTACCAAACGGCTCGACAGTGCGGTCGCGGAACCCGATTCGACAAACGAATGATACTCCGCAGCCGTAAACGGGCGGTCATCTCCGAAAGGCTCATCAATGTCGAACTCGTACGGTTGGTTTACAACTTCCGAGACTACTGAACCTGAAAGAGCGGGTTGCGGAGCAGTGACAAAATCACCGACTTCATCCATGGTCGCATTGCCGCCCTGACGCTTCCGAATAGTGGATCTGCCATGCATGTCGAGGGGACGTCCCATAGGACTGTCGACCTGCTCAGCAACCCCAGCAATACTTACTGCAATACTTCCAGTTGGGACGTGGAAGTGACGCCTTGATTGATGCACAATTCGCGAGAATGGATCACTGAAATTAGGATAAGGCGCTACACCGAGATTCTGCCCAGGATGCGCGATAGGAAATAATGCAACATTCAGTGGCGATTGATAATCCCACGGCCTTCCACCGTACCGAGACTGAAGCAAGTTTCCGAAGCGAGTGCGCAAGACATCATTAATTGGTGCGTTTGTCTGTGGATAATAGACGGGTAATCCTATCGAAAGCTCATCGAACAAATGCGAGAAATTGATATCAGCAGGACCGACACCACCACCTCGATTAAAGAACTTCAGCGCATTATTGGCTGTAAAGTATGTCGTATTATTAGAAATGACTGTTGGATTGCTTATATTAAATCTCCGGTGCGTTAAATGCGCATAATTTCCTGCAGCGTTGATGTTAATTTTGCCATCAAGGTCTTCGATCAACGCCGCAACCATCGGTTTAACAGTCACGCCATTTCCGATGACTTGAACCGGGAGATCAAAATCAGTCCATAGGCTGTCAGGAATACCGTCGCCATCATTATCAACGTCCCAAGGGCCATTGACCAACCAAAGCGCAAGTTGCTCCACCTGTGCCTTCAGAGCTAATACCGAGGTACTACCGTTAGCCTCAATGCCAACGTTCAAAATCGGAACAGGATTGGATCCAGAGAACATTGGCGCTCCATCGAACGGGTTCCCATCGCCGTTTAAATCGCTTCCACCTCCAAAGGAATGCGCAAAGTTCAAAGGACGAAACGATGCCGCTCGAAGACGTCTTATCAAAATAATAAGCCGCTGGAAGTCGTTAGTGTCAGTGCCATCGATCTGAGAAAAACGCCGAGGACTTGCGTCAGTTGCGCCCAGACGTATTGGCTGATGCATTAGATAGTTAATGACCTCAGGCCGATGGAATGAAGGTATAACGTTCTGGGTCGCCTTCAAAGCAAAATCAATTGGAATATTGAGACGGGCCGCTAATGAAGCTGCTTGGCTGGGTAAAATTGCTCGGTGATCAGACGGTTGCCATGCCAAAAACCAATTATCAAAATCGGCGGCGTCGTACTGTTCATTCGGTTCAGCGACTTGGTCGATAACTCCCGTTATTCGCCGGTTGGCCAGTAATTCGGGACCGACAGTCGCGTCAAATACAAAACCACCGGCATTACGTGTCACCATTGTTGCGCCGCCAGCATTTTGACCGCGCCCGTTAAACGCACTGCCGTTGATTAGAACCCTTACACCAAAGTCATCGCTAAATGGTTGGCCATAGGCGTCAGTTCCATTCGCCGCAAATCCTGGCTGTTGGTCATCACCCGCGTGGTAAACCAACGCATTGGGTTCCGTATCTGCAACTTCAAACAAATCGCGACTGGCGCCATTTACGATCACAGACTTTGAAATCGCCTCGGCGAGATCAATCACCACACACCCCTCCAAGGGATCAATTGGTCCGCCAGCCGGGAACTGCGAACCAAAGGATTTGACAATCCTAAAACTATTGCCCGCTAAAGGTCCGTCTTGAAACGTTAAAATCCGTCCAACTAGAACATCATTCAATCTATAATCCGGTAAACGTCGATTGGCGAGAGTCAACTCTCTCGCACTTGCCGAACCGCCAAATTCTGCGGCGGTAAGTGGCGTTACAACCTCACTTCGGAGCAAAGCGGCGGATGGGCCAGTGTCGTCATGCCAGCTTGCTAAGTGAAGCGGAAACTTGAACAACGTTGATCTCGGAGCATTGCCGAATCTTGGCTGCAACAACATAGCGCGAGACGCAATATTGTTGGCGTACGGATCCGAACCGTTGAAAGTTGTACTAGGCCGTCTGTGTGCAACTCGACTAAGGATATGATCGATGCCGTACAAGTCACCGAGCAAGCTCTGTCCAAAAGCAGCAGATTCCGAACTGCCGCCCGCAACAATTTGTCGAATGACCGAATCCGCGCAAACGCCTATTGCCAGTTCATTGTCCCTTCTAACAGCATTGCCATATGCGGCGTCACGCATCTGCGCTGAGAAAATTACATATGTAACGATAAGAACACTGAATAACGACAGCATTCCTAGTACAACTAGCAATACAATTGCGTTTCGATTCCTGATATTGCATGTGTGATTCATTTTATCTTCCAACTCGTTCGCATACTGCATTCCATTTTGGAACACGCTCAGAATAGACTGGACTGGACTAGCGGATTACCTTAGGGCAGATCACAACGATACCGTTCTTACACTAACCACTCGTGGCATTTTGACCATAATCGTCGAACGGCGCTTGAACTCATACTCCAACGGTGGTGGAGGCGTTGGCGGAAGCGGTATAGCCGTCCCCGCACCCGTTACCATAGCCGGATGAAATACCCACCCCATCCCACGAACCTCTATCGTCGCTCGATACACATTTCCAATTTCAACTGGCTCATCGATTACCTGGCTAACACGATACCACGCGTACCGATTAATACCGGCAGTTGCGTCGAACCGGGCAAGCATTATCCACTGACCAGATTTAATTTCCGGATTGCAAGCGCTTGAATGCTCGTAAGTAAACGTGCCTAGCCCACCGTCAATAATATCAGGCGCTGCCACAATATCACACATAACTTCATCAGGATAAGTCTTCGAGTCCGGCCCGAGTGTTGCCTGATTAACCCAAGAGCTAATGGTTGCAAAAGGCTGAAGCGGGAATACCAACGCAGGATTTGTTGTGTCAAACCCAAGTGTATTGGTCGTTAGTTGTCGGTTTTCAAACACAATAATTGACACGTCATAATTCGTCGCAGCGCGGTTGCTCGGTACAACCGTAACCATAGATGAGAAGGCTCCAGATCGTTGCGCATCGGCGCGGCTTAAATCTAACGGATTATCCAAGGGACGGAAAAAGAGTGAAGTTGGTAAAGTGCTGTCCTTCGGTTTGTTTAAAGGAAGTCCGTCGCGTTCACTAAGTAAAGCTTTTGCGACGACGTGCTCCGGTGCAATCACCGAATCTTTTGCTGACAAAGAAACACGAAACATTCGCGGCGTGATTGGATCTGCAGACGTTAATGAAGGAACAATTCCAGGGTGAGTTAGTGCATCGTAGTTGTAGTCAAAACACGGAAACTTTGTTCGATCGTAATAGTTTAAAGGCGTGGGTCGAAAATTCGTTGCGGCAGTAATAAAACTTGGGTCAATGCAAATTGCGGGTGGCGGATTACCAACGGCCTGCGGCAGCATTGGGTCGGGTACGTAGTCGCGAATTGGAACCGATGCAGCAAGGTTTGAAAGACTACTGTTACCAAACAGGTCAGTAGTTGGAGCCGTTGGATAATTTGGATCTAGTGATGCCGACAGAGCAGAAAGTCGTGGTAAAGAATAAGGGTACAGAACCTGCGATGGCCTCCCATCCAAGCGAGCGAGTGCGTTGCTCACCTGGTTTTCAATGGCTGACGCAGTTATGTCGGACCGCAATGCTTGTGCTGCATTACGAGTACCAACGGGAAGCACCGAGGCGATCCCGAGTAAGCCAATCATTAGAACACCAATTGCAAACAGCACCTCCATCAAAGAGAGACCGATTCGAATAGAGCTAAGGACAATGCGATTTTTTTGCGATACTGTCTTGATCATTTGGTATCTTGCATTAATCATCGCGTGACTCCACGTGTTAGGCGCCGTGAATCGAGCAATCTGTTTTGTAATAAAACGGTCAGATTGTGATTACCGCCCGATAGTACGGGATGAACGCTTTCCTCAACGGCAAGACCGTATGGCGAGGCTACAGGCTTCAATACCATGTGGCCACTCACGGGGTTGATTGACAGCCAAGACGAATTGGTGTTTGCGAAGTTCGGAATTTTGCGACCAGTGTGGTCGAATGCCGCTGGGACTGCCGGCACCGTGTTAGCCCTTGGTGCGGGATATCTCGCAATGGTTTGCGGATGAACCACCGCGTCAACCTCGCCAACCAACAATGCTATTTGGCCGGTTACCGGCACTTTCACATATCCGTAGACATCGGGTGCAGACAAGAATTGATCCAAATAAACACCATCTATCTGCCCCAACGCATTAAACATTATGATGATGTCGCGGTACCCTCGAATAGTAGCACCCGGTCCAGCGGCGAGATCCGGTCGAATTACTGGCGGCCGTGGTGGAGTGTTTGTACTTGCATTTATCAACATTGGTGAGAAACCAGCAGGCGATCTTGACGGTCCTGATGCCGCTAAATCGACAACAACTTTCCCAGGCAACTCAATAGGCCTTAGTGGACTAGGAATCGGTCGTGTCTCGATTGAAAAGGGAACGTCTTGCTGGTCCCTAAATCGAGAATTACCTGCATAGTTAGGTGACGCATCTTGGATATAAACCCGCACCGAAGTTGGCGCGGCCGTAGGATACGGCACCAAGTGCGTTATCACGAAAGGTACACCATCTTTTCCAAGCCTGATAAGGCTGCCATCATCAAAAGGGCGTTGATCCACAGGAATTAAATTGTTCGCAACCGCAAACAAAAGCCCAGCACTGCTTATGTCGGCAACAAAAAAAGGCCCCGGTGGCAATGGTGGCGGACTGGGCGTCCGAGCGTCGAATCGCATTGTCGTACTTGGGAAGTCGCCACGATAATCGAACGCAACTTGGGCAAAAGAAATTCTTTTACAGTAATTAGCGCCATGTGATGCCAACAACAATGGATCGTCGAGGTCGACGCCCGGCGTTACTTCGTTACGGACTCGATGCAGAATGACTCCATATGGCTTCCCAGAACGAATCGCATTTGATCTCGCGTTTTCAAACGCGGACTTCACGAGAGTAGCAGAACGGGAGGCAACGTTTTGCTGCAGACCTTCTCTAACTCTCGGTAATGCAACGACTGTTAGAACCATAGCAATCGTAAGAGCAACCATTAGCTCAACCAGGGTGAACGCATAGCGATACTGCAAAATCGGTCTCCGCGATAAGCTTATACTGCGATAAATTTTCATCTTGATGGCCCTGCCGGTTGAACGTTGTCTGAAGCAGCTTGTTCCGCATCACTTATGAAATTGGTTCCATCATGAAACCTTGCGCCAAGGCCCGCGCCTCGGAACCAACCCGAAACAGCCCGCTCTTCAAGTGTTGCAAACGAAACTTGAAACGCAGGATGCTCACTCGCGACGCTTAGGTAAGGATCGGGGTATTGGTAGGTTCCCGGCAAAACAGGTCCAAACCCCGCAGATGCAACTGATGCTGGATCAAGTGTCAAGAAACCAATACTCTGTCGTGGACTAATTCCTGCTGTGCCATTAGCAACGGCACCGAACCGATCAAATGTCCTACGAATACCGAATACACCATCAACTCCAGCGGAAACCACGATCGGTGCTAAACGGTAGGAATGGGCCCCAGCCACAAGGCTATTGTATCGAAAGTCGGTCCTCAGATAGTCATTTGCATCAGCGCCCGATGGGTGTAATGTATCAGGGATATTCGTAGTATTGGTTGAGTATGCGACCGTCTTTCCAAAGAACGGGAAGCTAAAGCCAGTCGCATCTCTTATGAACTCATATGGCACACCCCACGGATCGACAATTTCTGGTACGTTGTCGTTGTCGAGGTTTGCGATACTTCGCTCACCAAGCAAATCAATCGCACGCTGTCCGTATATTTCTGTGGTAGCTAGAATAAGGTAAAGGCATTCCGCAGATTCAAAGCGTCGCGTCCAAATCCCGGAATCATCGGCCGAAAGGTCTGGCCCCCACGGCTGTGTTGTGGCATCGGCTAGGTCAATAACGCCGAGGGAGCCGGTTGCCTGTTGACGAATAGACCCTAAAGCTGCTCTCACAGCGTTACCACTAGTCGGTCCATAATATCCAGTTGCGCCACCAACTGGATCGGCACCCGCGAGCGAAAAAATCGGTGGCACACCCGGTCTTAATTCAACCATAGATCCGGTGTAAAACTGAAAACCAGCGAGACGACGCATGGCGCCCCACTCCGACGGCTGCCTTACCTTCGCAGCACAAGGTCGTGCTGATGACGCAGTTTCTCGCTTTCGGTATTGCAAACGTGCCGGTGGGTAAATTAAATCCGCCCTACATTGCGGCAGCGTCATCCGCAGTAAATCTCTTCGTGCCAGCATTGCAACGCGGTTCGCTTCAATTCCTGGAGCAATTGCCGATGACGGAGCCCCAGGGCTTGTTTCAAATGGCGGAACAAATGAAACCGGTTGCATGTTTATCTCATTCATCCTGAACTGTAAGACTGATGAAATCAACGCAATTTCCGCTTCCGCCCGCTTGATACGCGCATCTTGCCTCGCCCCGGCCAATGCGTATGACATCATTCCAGTTAGTACTGAAATAAGTACGATTACAACCAGCAGTTCGACTAGGGTAAATGCATTTCGCGGTAACATTGAATTCATCTATTTAGATCAGGCGGTTGAAATACGAGCTATTCCTGAAGGTCATTTTCGAAGGTGCTTTCCGTAAAGCTTGCAAGGTTGTCTAATGCAAAGTTCTCTAAAAGTGTCGCAAAGCCGAACGAGGTGTCTTGGAACTTTCCGGCGGTTGAATCGTACATATCTCCCGGCGAGGATGCTGCTGGATTCGCAACAATCGCTTTCCCCGAGGGATATTGATAGTAGATAGGTTGAGAGGACGGGGCTGTAAAGATTCTACCAAATTGCCCATCTAATCCCGGTGCGATGACCTGGAATGTATTGTTGTCCACGAACTGAAACACCTCCAACGATCGCTTCGAACTCTCTGCGCCGGGTGGAAGTGCTGATGGAATCCCACCTAACGATATCCATCGCTCAGGCGTTGAAGTTGTGCTAACCAATGGCCTCACGCCATCTGGCTCTCCGTCGACAACACGAGCATATCCATTGAACTGAACCACTCCGGATAGCACTGCAAAGTCACGGTAAGTTCGGGAGTCGAAGTAAACGTACGGCTGAAAACGTTCTTCTTTTCGAAACCTGTAAATTGGAAAAACGTCACCATCCTCAGTTAGTCGACGGTTGGTCGTGGACGGATAGGGCGCGTTTTCATCAATCGACGCAAGGTCTAATCGATCGGGTTTCATTTCTAGCAGGACATTGTCACGATCGACCGAATAAGTGAAATATGCTGGCGTTCTTTCTGCGGGAGTACCATTCCCGAAATAAATCAATGGTCCTCCCGGTCCGGTGAATGGAAATTGGGGGTCGCTACTAAAACCGCCCAATGCCCAAACCAATGCCTCTGCCCTATCGACGGCAATTGGGTTGAACAGTCCACCCGTGTGCGTTAGTGCCCTTAAGTTCAACAGTTCTGTGGGATCCATGTCTGGAAACGCTTTTCGGTAATGCCCGACTACGACATTCCAATTCATAAAATCCGGCGGATAATCGCCGTACTTTAACTTGTAGGCCTCCATCGCCTGGCTGATTGTTTCGACTTCAACACGCATCGAGGCTTCTCTTGCCTTGCTTAATGCACCGGTAATCGCTGGAATTGCTATCGCCATCAACAACCCGATAATCGTGATTGCTACTAACAGTTCGACGAGCGTGAATCCGTGGTTTTGTCTTCGGGTTACCATGGCGGCCATCATTGGAACGGTGTCGAGGGAGCGAATGAACGGTTACTTTTTCTTGATTCCCGATGAATTTCTTAAACCTCTCGGCTTCTGCATTCGACTCGAGTTTCTACGGACTGTTTCATTTTGAGAACATTGCGT